>NZ_JBGCUM010000035.1:0-55608 GCF_054177665.1 Roseateles sp. P5_E8
CCCGTTGCCGCCGCGCCCAGGCCGGCGCCCGCCCCGGCCCAGGCCTTCGCCCCTGCCCCCGCCCCGATCACTACGGCTGCGCTGCCCGACCCCGAGCCCGAACGCGCTCCCCCCGTGCTGCTGGCCATGGCCTCGCCAACACCTGCGCCGGCAGCGCCCATGGCCGCCGCCGCGCGCGCCGTGGAGCCACCGCCCCCGCCGGCCGAAGAGGCCGAGGTGCCGCTCAAGCTGCTATCGCGCGTCAACCCGGCCATCCCGCGGCAGCTGCAGCAGCAGACCTTCCGCGACGGGTTTGCCCGCGTGAAGTTCACCGTGGCGCGCGATGGTTCCATCAGCAAGGCCGAGGCACTGGCGGCCAGCCACAACCGCCTGGGCATCGCGGCGGTCGACGCCGTCAAGCAATGGCGTTTCGAGCCCATCCCGGCCCCGCGCGAGGTGGCCATCGAGTTCGCGTTCAACAACGTGGACGAGTGAGCGCCTTCGTCGCCTCAGGCGCCCGGCGCCGGGCAGCTCTCCAGCAGGGCTGACATCGCCTCCAGGAACACCCGCGTGCGCAGCGGCATCAGCCGCCGCTCCGGGAACACCGCCCAGCAGCTGGAGCCAGGCAGCTGCCAGTCCGGCAGCAGGCGCTGCAGCGTCCCCAACTCCACCGAGTGGCGCACCAGCAGCCGGTCCACGCCGGCAATGCCCACGCCGCCGAGCGCCAGCTGCGCCAGCAGGCTGGGCGAATTGGCCAGCGTGCGCTGCGCCGGCCGGGCCAGCACTGGCTCGCTGCCCTCGCGCTGCAGCCACCAGGGCACGGGCTCGCCGGTACGGGTCAGCAGCATCAGGCCGTGCATGTTGTCCAGCGCCTGCGGCAGCAACGGCTCGCCGACGCGCGCCAGATAACCGGGCGAGGCGTACAGCCCCCAGTGCGTCGTGGCCAGCTTGCGTGCGGTGAGCTGGCTGTCCTCGTCCATCTTGCCCATGCGGATGGCGAGGTCGAAGCCCTCGCCGACAAGATCGACCCGGCGCGGCGTCAGGTCCAGTTCCAGCTGCACCTCGGGGTAGTTGAGCGCGAACTCGGCCAGCATGCCGGCGGCCACGCGCTCGGCAAAGTCCGCCGGCATGCTCACGCGCAGCCGGCCGCTGGGCTTGCTCTGGCGGTGCAGGGCCAGGGCCAGTGCGCCGTCCACCTCGGCGGCCACGGCACGCGCATGCTCCAGCACGCCGGCGCCGAAGTCGGTCAGCGACAGCTTGCGCGTCGTGCGCAGCAGCAGCTTCTCGCCCAGCCGCGCCTCCAACGCCGCGATGCGCCGTGACACGGTGCTCTTGGGCCAGTGCACGCGCTCGGCGGCGCGGCTGAAGCTGCCGGCCTCCATGACGCGGGCAAACAGCAGCAGGTCGTCGGCGTCAGATTCCATCTTCCCGGCCTCCATTGATCCATCAACGGAACAATCTTATGCAATTCGCCGCCTTCCGGCCTTGATTGGCGAGTCCTAGAGTTCATTCCATCGCAACACGCCCCTCCAGGAGCACCGAATGAACATCCTGCAAATCAACGCCAGCGCCCGCCGTGCCACCGACAACGACGGCTCGGTGTCGACCCGCCTGGCCAACGAACTGACCACCGGCCTGCGCATCGCCAGCCCGGCCGCTACCGTCACCGTGCGTGACCTGACGCTGACGCCCCAGCCCGTGCTCGACGAAGTGGCGCTGGGCGCCCTCTTCACCCCCGCCGACAAGCGCAGCCCCGAGCAGGCCGCCCGCGTCGCGCTGGACGATGCGCTGATCGCCGAGCTGCAGGCCGCCGACACGGTCGTCATCGGCGTGCCCATGTACAACTTCAACGTCACGGCCCAGTTCAAGAACTGGATCGATGCGGTGGCCCGTGCCGGCGTCACCTTCAAGTACAGCGAGAAGGGCCCCGTCGGCCTGCTGACCGGCAAGAAGGTGTTCATCGTCACCAGCCGCGGCGGCATCCACCGCGACCAGCCCAGCGACCAGATGACGCCCTATCTGCGCACCGTGCTGGCCTTCCTGGGCATGACCGATGTCGAGTTTGTCTACGCTGAAGGCATGGCCTTCGCGGCCGAACAAGGCCTCGCCGCCGCCCGCTCGCAAATCACTCAACTTCTCGCAGCCTGAGGAATCCGCCATGAGCACCGTCGCCACATCCCTGTTGAACCAGCCTCGCGAGGTCGAGCGCCTTGTCGCCGGTCAGCCGACCAGCGACGGTGCCGGCGTCAAGCTCAACCGCGTGCTGACGAACAACCTGCAGCGCCGGCTGGACCCCTTCCTGATGCTGGATGCCTTTGGCTCGGAGAACCCGGATGACTACGTCGCCGGCTTTCCCGACCACCCGCACCGCGGCTTCGAGACCATCACCTACATGCTGCAGGGCCGCATCCGCCACCGCGACTCGGCCGGCAACGAAGGCCTGGTCGCCGACGGCGGCGTGCAATGGATGACCGCCGGCCGCGGCGTCATCCACAGCGAGTTCCCCGAGCAGCGCGAAGGCCGCATGGCCGGCTTCCAGCTGTGGCTGAACCTGCCCGCCAAGGACAAGCTGCGCGACCCCTGGTACCTGGACGTGCAAGGCCCCGACGTGCCGCAGTTTGAGCGCGACGGCGTGACGGTGCGCGTCATCGCCGGCGAGAGCCACGGCGTGAAGGGCGCCGTACAGCGCGACGTCACCGCGCCGCTCTACCTGGACCTGCACCTCGCGCCCGGCGCCCGCTTCGAGCAGGTGCTGCCGGCCGAGCACAACGCCTTCGTCTACGTCTACGAAGGCGCGCTGAAGTTCGACAGCGGCTGCCTGCAACCCGAAGGCCGCATGGCCATCCTGGCCAACACGCCGGGCAGCGACGGTGTGCGCCTGCAGGCGGGGGACAAGGCCACCCGCGCCATCCTCGTCGCCGGCAAGCCGCTGGGCGAGCCCATTGCGCAGTACGGCCCCTTCGTCATGAACACCGAGGCCGAACTGGTGCAGGCGGTGCGGGACTTCCAGGCCGGGCGACTGGCGTAGCCGCAGGTGAGAATCGGCCCGCCATGCGCGGACCGACTCTTATTTCCTGATGGACCGCCTCCAAGCGATGGAGGTCTTCGTCGCCGTGGTGGACCACGGCGGCTTTGCCGCGGCGGCGCGGCGGCTGGACCTGTCGGCGCCCGTCGTCACCCGCGCCGTGGCCGAGCTGGAGACGCGCCTGGGCGTGCGGCTGCTGACGCGCACGACGCGCACCGTCCGCGTGACCGAAGCCGGCGCACGCTATGCCGAGGACTGCCGGCGCATCCTGGCCGATGTGGGTGACGCCGAGAGCGCCACCAGCGATAGCCGCAGCCAGATCAAGGGCCTGCTCAGCGTGACGGCGCCGGTGCTGTTCGGCAACCTGCATGTGACGCCCATCGTCGCGGACTACCTGCAGCGCTACCCGGACGTCGATGCGCAATGCGTCTTTGTCGACCGCATGGTCAACCTCGTCGAAGAGGGCATGGACGTGGCGGTACGCATCGGCGAGCTGCCGGACTCCACGCTGCGCGCCGTTCCCGTCGGCCGCGTGCGGCGCATGCTCGTCGCCTCGCCGGGCTATGTGGCCGCGCACGGCCGGCCGCTGCGCCCGGATGAGCTGTCCGGACATGTGTTGATCCACCCCACGCAGGTGCTGCCCTATCCCGAATGGCGCTTTGCCGAAGGCGGCCGGCCGCTGGTGCAGCGCATCCGGCCAAGGTTGCGCACGACGACCAACGACGCAGCCCGCTCCTTTGCGCTGGCGGGGCTGGGGATCGCGCGGCTGCTGAGCTACCAGGTCGCCGACGCACTGGCCAGCGGCGCGCTGCTGCCGCTGCTGGAAGACTTCGAGACGCCGCCGTTGCCCGTGCATGTCGTCCACCACGAGGGCCGGCACATGACGCAGAAGGTGCGCGCCTTCGTCGACCTGGCGGTGGCCACGCTGCGCGCCAATCCGGCGTTGCGCAGCTAGCGATTCTGCGGCGCCCAGTCGCGGAATCGCCAGCGCAGCGGCAGTGCGTCGCGCAGCCACCAGCCCTCGTCGAGATGAAAGCGCCAGGCGCGCTCGGCGCCTTCCAGCGTGGCCAGTTCCGGTCCATCCCAGACGATCTCGGCGCGGCCCGTCAGCGTCAGCAGGTCGCCTCGTTCGAAGTCGATAAAGAGCAGGCCGGCGCGGCCATCCAGCTGCAGGTTGCCCAGCGTCATGAACATGCGGTTTCCGGAGTAGTCGGGCACCAGCAGCGTTCGGTCGTCCTCTTGCACGACAAATCCGGCGGGACCGCCGCGGTGCGAGACGTCCGCCCCGACCGCAGCGGCATGCGTGGCGACGAACAAGGTGTCGGCGGCGGCGATCAGCCAGGCGGCGTCGCCGTCGAGTTGCGACACGCGTTCGATGGCGCGCGGCCTGGTGTCCGCCGCGTCACGGACCCATTCGAACTCGCGGCCCTGGATGTACTGCGGGCAGTTGCCCACCGCCTGCTGCACGCGCAATCGCAGGCCCTCAGGCCCGGCCACCAGCAACTCGCCGTTGACGCGGTTGCGCCGCCGCGTGTGCAGCTCTATGCCCAGCAGGCCCAGTGGCGCACCCACCGTCATGCCAGCTGCAGCCGGGTCGCCCGGGATGGGCGCGGTGTCGAAGGTCAGATGCCAGGCATCCGGCGCCTGCACAAAGCCCGGCCGGCCCACCAGCACCGTGGCCCAGGGCCGGCCGGCGGGGTCGACGCTGCCGGCCAGCATCAGCGGCAACTGCTCGTAGAAGCGCTGGTGCTGCTCGGGCATGTGGTCGCGCACGACGCGGCCGCCGATCTCGTGCATGCGCTCGGCAACGCCCAGACGGGTCTGCACGGCGACCTCGCCGGCGTGGAAGGGCGTGTCCATGAATGCCCCTTCAGGCAGCGGCGCGCAGGCCCGCTGGCGTCGCCTGGAACGGCACGAAGCCCGGCAGCGCCTCAATGCGCGCCAGCCAGGCACGCAGCGCCGGGTAGGGCGCCAGGTCCACATTGCCCTCGGGCGCGTTGACGACGTAGCTGTAGCCGGCGATGTCGGCCAGCGTGGCATGGTCACCCACCAGGAAGGGTCGGCGGGACAACTCGCCCTCCATGACCTTGAACAGCGCATGGGCGCGGGCGATCACCTCGTCGGCGTTGAAGGGCGCACCGAACACGGTAACCAGCCGGGCCGCCGCCGGCCCGAAGGCGATCAGCCCGGACGCGACCGACAGCCAGGCCTGCACGGCCGCGCGCCCGGCGGCGTCCTGCGGCAGCCAGCGGCCGCTGGCGTCGTACTTCGTGGCCAGATAGACCAGGATGGCCGTGCTGTCCCAGACGAAGTGGCCGTCGTCCTCCAGCAGCGGCAACTGGCCGAAGGGATGGCGGGCGAGGAACTCGGGCGTCTTGTGCGCCCGGGTCGCGAGGTCCACGTCCACCAGCTCATGCGGCAGGCGGAGCAGGGACAGCGCCAGCTCGGCGCGGTGGGCGTGGCCGGACAGGGCGTGGCGGTAGAGCTTGAGGGTCATGGAGGCCTCCTTTGAAACGACGAGCCTCACTGTGCCGAGCGCGGCGCCTTCGCGAAACAGCGTGCGCCGCAAGTCATTCTTTCCGCCGCTGAGCGGAGTGGCGCACCGCACAATCCGCGCGCCATGCTTAATGAACGCCGCCACAGCCCCGCCGCCGAACGCAATGCGCCGCCCATCCTCGCCGAGTTGCAGCGCCTGCTGCCGCCTGCGGGCGTGATGCTGGAGATCGCCAGCGGCACCGGCCAGCATGCGGCCTACTTCAGCGCCGGGCTGCCGGGCTGGCACTGGCAGCCGAGCGACTTCGACGCGGGCGCGCTGCCGTCGATTGCCGCGTGGTGCGAAGGGGTGGACCGCATTCGGCCGCCAATCACGCTGGACGTGCTCGCCGACGAATGGCCCGGCGTGCCGGCAGAAGTCGACGCGATCTACTGCGCCAACATGATCCACATCGCGCCGTGGGCATGCACGGCGGGGTTGATGCACGGGGCGGCTCGGCATCTGGGACCGCAGGGGTTGCTGATCACCTACGGGCCGTACATCGTGGATGGCGAGCCGACGGCACCAAGCAACCTGGCCTTTGACGCGGATTTGAAGGCACGCCATCCGGACTGGGGCATTCGCCGCCTGGCCGATGTCGCGGCGCACGCCGCGGCGGCAGGCTTGCACCTGCGCGAGCGAATGAGACTGCCGGCCAACAACCAGCTGCTGGCGTGGAGCGCAGCCGCTCGGTGAACCCCGCCGCCGTGCTGCGGACTTTGCCAACGGCAATGTTTGTTAACCCAGGTTCTGCACACCTGGCGCGTATGCTGGTTTTCCATGACGAGCCCACGCGATCCCACATCCCACCCACGGCACCACACGGGTGAAGAGTGCATCCTGGTGCTGCAAGGCGGAGGTGCCCTGGGGGCTTACCAGGCCGGCGTTCTCCAGGCCCTGTCCAGCGTGTACCGGGAGCCGACCTGGCTGGCCGGCATCTCCATCGGCGCCATCAACGCAGCGCTGATCGTCGGCAACCCGGCGAACCGGCGTGTGCAGCGGCTGCGTGAATTCTGGGAGTTGGTCAGCTCGTCGCCGCAGCAGCCGGTGCTCGGCGGCTGGGCGTCGCTGTTGCACAGCCTGCCGGCGCGCGAATCGCTCAACGAGGCCAGCGCCGCCCGCTCCATGCTGTTCGGTGTGCCGGGTTTCTTCACGCCGCGCTTCCCGCCCGCCCCGCTCCAGCCGCGCGGCACGCCCGAGGCCATCAGCTATTACGACACCGCACCGTTGCGCGAAACGCTGGAGCGGCTGGTGGACTTCGATCTCATCAACTCGGGCAAGGTGCGCTTGTCGGTCGGTGCGGTCAATGTGCGCACAGGCAACTTCGAGTATTTCGACTCCGCCAAAAAGCCCCTGGACGTGCGCCATGTGATGGCCAGCGGTGCCTTGCCGCCGGGCTTTGCGCCGGTAGAGATCGACGGGGAGCATTACTGGGACGGCGGGCTGGTGTCGAACACGCCGCTGCAGTACGTGCTCGACCAGCCGGGCAAGCATTACCGCACTGTGTTCCAGGTCGATCTCTTCCCGGCGACGGGCAGCTTGCCCGCCACGCTGCCCGAAGTGACGGCGCGCGAGAAGGACATCCGCTTCTCCAGCCGCACGCGCCTGAACACCACCAACGAGCTGGATCGCCAGGTTATCGCGCAAGCCGCGCAGCGCCTGCTCGCCAAGCTGCCCCCCGCGCTGCGCGACGACCCGGACGCCCTGGCCCTGTCGCGCCTGCGCTGCGAGGCCGGCGTCGATGTGGTGCACCTCATCTACCGCAGCAAGCACTACGAGACGCAGGCGAAGGACTACGAGTTCTCGCGGCTGTCCATGCAGGAGCACTGGGACAGCGGCAAGGCCGACATGGCCCACACCCTGCACGACCCGCGCTGGACGGGTCGGCAGCGTGCCGCCTCGGGCGTGCGCGTTTTTGACCTGTCCGCCGACCGGCCTTCCGTGGCCGACGTTCAACCCAATGATGGCAAGTCCGCATGAACATCGCCGACGTCAAACGCAACGCCTTCGCCATGCCGCTCACCAGCCCGGCATTCCCACCGGGGCCGTACCGGTTCGTGAACCGCGAGTTCCTGATCGTGACCTACCGCACCGACCTGGACGCGCTGCGTGCCGTGGTGCCCGAGCCGCTGCAGGTCACCGAGCCCATCGTCAAGTACGAATTCATCCGCATGCCCGACTCGACGGGCTTCGGCGACTACACGGAATCCGGCCAGGTCATCCCCGTGACGTTCGAAGGCGTCGCCGGCGGCTACGTTCATTCGATGTACCTCAACGATGAGGCGCCGATTGCCGGCGGGCGAGAGCTGTGGGGCTTCCCGAAAAAGCTCGCCGCACCGACGCTGACTGCCGAGACCGACACGCTGATCGGCACGCTGAACTACGGTTCGGTGCGAGTGGCCACGGCCACGATGGGCTACAAGCACCGCACGCTCGACGCCGCCGCCGTGCGCGCCGGCATGCTGGCCCCGAACTACCTGTTGAAGATCATTCCCCACGTGGACGGCAGCGCGCGCATCTGCGAGCTGGTGCGCTACTACCTGGAAGACGTGACGATCAAAGGCGCCTGGACCGGCCCGGCCGCGCTGGAACTGGCGCACCACGCTCTGGCCCCGGTTGCGCAACTGCCAGTGCTGGAGGTGATCTCCGGCACGCACATCCTGAGCGACATGACGCTCGGCCTGGGTACGGTCATCCACGACTATCTGGCCTGAGCACCAACTCCCCCCACTTGAAAGCGTGACTCCCATGAAACTCGACAACAAGGTTTGCATCGTTACCGGCGCCGCGAGCGGCATCGGCAAGGAGATTGCCATCACCTTCGCACGCGAAGGCGGCAAGGTGGTGATCGCGGACCTGAACAAGGACGCCGCGCAAGCCGCCGCCGACGAGATCAAGGCCGCGGGCGGCAGCGCGATGGCCGTGGCGATGGACGTGACCAACGAAGAGCAGGTCAACGCAGCGGTCGCCGAGGTCGCCGCCGCCTGGGGCGGCGTGGACGTGCTGGTCAGCAATGCCGGCATCCAGATCGTGCATCCCATCGAAGAATTCCCGTTCGCCGACTGGAAGAAGATGCTGGCCATCCACCTCGACGGCGCCTTCCTGACCACCAAAGCCTGCGTGCCGCTGATGCAGAAGTCAGGCCGGGGCGGCAGCATCATCTACATGGGCTCGGTGCACTCGAAGGAGGCGTCGGTGTTGAAGTCGGCCTACGTGACGGCCAAGCACGGGCTCATCGGGCTGTGCAAGACCGTGGCGAAGGAAGGCGGCAAGCATGGCATCCGCGCCAACGTGATCTGCCCCGGTTTCGTCCGCACACCGCTGGTGGAAAAGCAGATTCCCGAGCAGGCCCAGGCCCTGGGCATCAGCGAAGACGACGTGATCAAGAAGGTCATGCTCAAGGAAACTGTCGACGGCGAATTCACGACCGTGCAGGACGTGGCGGAAGTGGCGTTGCTGTTTGCCGGCTTCAACTCCAACGCGCTCACCGGCCAGTCGCTGGTCGTGAGCCATGGCTGGTTCATGCAGTAGGCGCCCGCGCGCCTCAAGCCGAGGTGAGCACCCGTTCGTAGACCTGCAAATCTTCTGCCGAAAAGCAGCAGAAGATGACTTCCCGGAGGCTGCCGTGTGATGCGGCTTCCATGCGCACGGCCTCGATGGCCACGCGCGCCGCCTGCTCGATCGGGTAGCCGAAGATGCCGGTGCTGATGCTCGGGAAGGCCACGGTGGCCGCACCCTGCGCAGCTGCCAACTTCAAGCTCCTCCGATAGCACGACGTCAACGCTTCGGCCTCGCCGTGCCCGCCGCCGCGCCACACCGGCCCGACCGTATGAACGATATGGCGGGCGGGCAGACGGTAGCCTCGCGTGAGCTTGGCTTCGCCGGTCTTGCAGCCGCCAAGGAGCCGGCATTCATGAAGAAGGTCGGGGCCTGCTGCACGGTGAATCGCACCATCCACGCCGCCGCCGCCAAGCAACGAGGAATTGGCGGCATTGACGATGACATCGACGGCCAGTTTGGTGATGTCGGCTCGCTCGGCCTTGAGGATGACAGTCATCCGTTCAGTCCTTGCGGCCCGCACCAAGGTAAGTCTCAATGACCCTCGGATCCGCCGCCAGCTGATCCGCCGCCCCGCTCAACCCGAACTCCCCCGTCTCCAGCACGTAGCCATGGTCCGCCACGCGCAGCGCGGCGCGGGCGTTCTGTTCGACGAGCAGGATGCTGACGCCGCTGGCGCGCAGGTCGTCAACGATGGCGAAGATCTCGCGCACGATCAGCGGCGCAAGGCCCAGGCTGGGTTCGTCCAGCATCAACAGCTTGGGCTGGCCCATCAGCGCGCGACCCAAGGCCAGCATCTGGCGTTCACCGCCGGATAGCGTGCCGGCTTGTTGGGCACGGCGTTCCTTCAGGCGCGGGAAGCGCGTGTAGACGCTCTCCAGCCCGTCGCGCCAGCGCTTGTCGCCGAGTTTGCGGGGGCGCCAGCCGCCGAGCAGCAGGTTGTCTTCCACCGTCATGGTGCCGAACAACTCGCGCTTCTCGGGCACCAGGGCCAGGCCGGCCATGACGCGCTCTTCGAGCGTCAGCCGGGCGATGTCTTCACCGGCAAAGCGCAATGCCGAACTGCGCGACGGGATCAGGCCCATCAGCGCGCCGAGCAGCGTGGACTTGCCGGCGCCGTTGGGGCCGATGACGGTGACGACGCTCTTCTCGGCGGCGCTGAAGCTCAAGCCATGCAGCACCTCGGCGCGGCCATAGCCGGCATGCAGGTCCGTGACCTCGAGCAACGCGCTCATTCCTCCGCTCCCAGGTAGGCCGCACGCACGGCCGGGCTGGCCTGCACCTCGGCGGGCGTGCCTTCCATCAGCCAGCGGCCGAACTCCATGACGACGATGCGGTCGGTGAGCTTCATGACGAAGTCCATGTCGTGCTCGACGAGCAGCAGCGACAGGCCCTCGGCCTTCAGCTGCCGCAGCACCTCGGCGAGCGCCTCCTTCTCCTTGTGGCGCAGGCCGGCGGCGGGTTCGTCCAGCAGCAGCAGCGACGGGTCGCTGGCCAGGGCCCGGGCGATCTCGACGAGGCGCTGAGGCCCCAGCGCCAGGTTGCCGGCCAGCTCATGCGCTTGGGTCTCCAGGCCGATGCGGCGCAGCTGGCGCATGGCCTCGGCGCGGGCTTGGCCCTCCTCGGCCGCGTTCAGGCCGAGCATCGCGCGCAAGGTGCCACTCTTCGTGCGCAGGTAGGTGCCTAACGCGACGTTCTCCAGCACCGTCATGTCGGGTACCAGCTTGACGTGCTGGAAGGTGCGCGACAGGCCGCCGCGGGCGATCTCGCGGCTGCTGCGGCCGTCGACGCGCTGGCCCAGCAGTTCGACCTCGCCGCTGGTCAGCGGCAGCACCCCGGAGACGAGGTTGAAGGTCGTGCTCTTGCCCGCGCCATTCGGACCGATGAGGCCGACGATGTCGCCGGCGCGGATGGCGAAGCTGATGTCGTTGACGGCCACCAGCCCGCCGAACTGCTTGCGGATGGCACGCACGTCCAGCAGCGGCGCACCGCGCTCGGGGTGCTTGCGGGAACTCAGCGGGGGCGCGCCCTCGTCCACCGCACGCGGCCGCTTCGCTGGCAACCAGCGCGCGATCAGCGGCCACAGCCCGTCCGACGCAAAGCGCAGCACCAGCACCAGCACGACGCCAAACACAATGATTTCGTAGTTGCCCGAGCCGCCGAACACCAGCGGCAGCCAGACCTTGAGCTGGTCCTCCGCCAACTTGACGAGAGCCGCGCCGGTGAAGGCGCCGCCCACCGTGCCGATGCCGCCCAGCACGGCCATGAAGAGGTACTCGATGCCGAACTTGATGCCGAAGGGCGAGGGGTTCACGCTGCGCTGCATGTGGGCGTAGAGCCAGCCCGACACCGAGGCCAGCAGCGCCGCGATGACGAACATGACGAGCTTGTAGCGAAAGGTCGACGCGCCCATGGCCTCGGGCATGGTGGCGCCGCCGCCGCGGTGGACGTTCAGCGCGCGCATGATGCGGCCCGGCCGCGAGTCCAGCAGCCGCGTGACGCCCAAGGCGGCGAGCAGCGCGGCCAGCCAGATCAGCAGGTAGATGCGGCGCTCGCTCTGGAAGCTGAAGTCGCCGATGGATAGCGGCGGCAGGCCCAGCAGCCCGTCGTATTTGCCCAGCGCCTCCAAGTTGCCGACGAGGTAGAACAGCGCCAGGCACCAGCAGATGGTGGCCAGCGGCAGGTAGTGGCCGGACATGCGCAGCGTCAGCGCGCCGATGACGAGGGCCAGCACGAGCGTGATGGCCAGCCCGGCGACCAGGCCCAGCCAGGGCGACAGGCCCATCGTTGTCGACAGGTAGGCCGTGGCGTAGGCGCCGATGCCGGCAAACGCCGCCTGCCCGAACGACGTGAGCCCGCCCACGCCGGTGAGCAGCACCAGGCCGAGCACGACGAGGGAGAACAGGCCGATGTAGTTGAGCTGCGTGATCCAGAAGTCCGGCACGGGCGCGAAGGGCAGGACGAGCAGCAGGAGGGCGGCGGCAACCGACAAGTGCGTGCGGTTCATCGCGTCAATGCTCCTCGTGGTGCGGGTCCACAAAGGACCGCCAGAGGAGGATGGGCAGGATCACCGTGAAGACGATGACCTCCTTGAAGGCGCTGGCCCAGAAGGAGCCGAAGCTCTCGATCAGCCCCACGCCGACAGCACCTGCCAGCGCCATCGGGAAACTAGCCAGCCCGCCGAACACCGCCGCGACGAAGCCCTTGAGGCCGATCAGGAAACCGGTGTCGTAGTAGATCGTTGTCGACGGCGAGATCAGCAGGCCCGACAGCGCGCCGATGAAGGCCGCCATCGTGAAGCTCATGCTGCCGGCCGCGTCACCCGAGATGCCCATCAGCCGGGCGCCCGTGCGGTTGACCGAGGTGGCCTTCAGCGCCTTGCCCGCCAGCGTGCGCTCGAAGAAGAAGAACATCGCCAGCAGCAGCACGAGGGACGCGCCGAAGATGATCAGCGTCTGGCCCGAGAAGCTCAGCGGGCCGACGTCGAAGCGCGCCTCCCAGAAGGCCGGCGTGCGGTAGCCCTCGGCGCCGAAGAAGACCAGGCCCACGCCGGTCAACGCGAAGTGCACGCCGACGGAGACGATGAGCAGCGTCAGCACGCTCGCCGCCGACAACGCCCGGTAGGCCAGGCGGTAGAGCAGCGGGCCCATCGCGGTGACGATGGCCAGCGTCGCCAACACCTGCAGCCACAGCGGCGACGGCCAGCGCAGGAGCATGGGCGTTAGCAGCGCCAGCGCGACGGGCAGGGCCAGCGTGCGCAGCAGCGACAGCGAGATGCGCGACGCCGCACGGCGCTCGCGCAAGGCCTGCACCGCGTCGAGCACGGCGGCGGCCACGGCCATCATCAGCAGCAGCCAGACGGTGCCCGGCACCTTGCCCATCTGCAGCGACGCCAGCGTCAGCGCGCCGAAGGCGACGAACTCGCCCTGCGGAATGAAGATGACGCGGGTGACCGAGAAGACGAGCACCAGGGCCAGCGCGACCAGGGCGTAGATGGCGCCGTTGGTCAGGCCGTCCAGGCCAAGGATGGCGGCAATCGTGAAGTCCATGGCGGCAGCACGGGATGAAGGACGCCACCATGGTATCGGCGATATTCCGACCGTACGGTCGGGAAATCACCCAGAGATCACCCAAAGAAAGGGCGCCCCGTGGGGCGCCCCATGCTGGTTCGGCGAGGCCGGGGTCAGCTGTTCTTGCCAACCACCAACTGGTTGTTGACGTTCTTCACGCCGTCCACGGCGGAGGCCAGCGTCGTGGCGCGTTCGCGTGACTTGGCGTCGGGTGCCTGACCAGTCAGCGTGACCTGGCCGGCCAGGGTGTCGACATTGATCTGAGTAGCCTTGAGCTTGTCGTCGGCCACCAGGGCGGCATTGACCTTGGCCGTGATGGCCATGTCGCCAGTGACCTGGGCGGTCTTGTCGGCGGCGCGTGCAGCCGAGTTCTCGGCGTCGTTCATGGCCTGCTTGGCGTCCTGCTTCGTCTCCTGGGCAGACTGCTTGGCTTCGGAGATCGCGCCGTCCAGCTTCTGGCCGGCGGTGCGTTCGTCGTCGTTGTGCTTGCCGCAGGCGGTCAGCGCGGCGGCCAGGGCCAGGGCGGCCAGCAGGGGCAAGCGGGTGTGGGTGTGGTTGAGCTTCATGGGGTCGTCCTTTCGGGGCTGTTGGGGGATCAGGCCGTGAGGGCCGGCAAATTCAGTTTGAACACCGTGGGGGCGCTTGAACTTCAGCCCAGGTGCCGATCGCCTGTCAGATCAGGCCGACAGCACCGTATCGCTGGACTAGTCCTACAGCCGCCGCCGCCACCGTCCCACCCACACGGCCGTTATGACTGGTGACTATCAAAGACATGAAAAAGACAGGCCTCGTCATCGCTGGCGTGCTCGCAGTGGCCGGCGTGGTCACGGTGCTCGCGCTAGATCACGCCGGCTGGCCCGGCCTCGCGCCACGGCTGGCCCAACGCACCCCCTACGGCTTGAAGGTGGACCCCGACACCCGACTGCACCTGCTCTGGCAGCCGCAACTGCAGGCGCCGCAGCTGCGTGTCGTCAGCACCGCGGGCGACACGCTGGCCGACGCGCACGACGTGGTGCTGGCCTGGCGCTGGGGCGACATCTGGGCCTGGCGCCACGGCGAGCCGCTGCGGCTGCGCCTGGTGCAGGCGCAATCGCTGGCGCTGACCTGGCAGCGGGACGCCGATGGCCACACCACATGGCCGCTGCAAGCCGGCGCCGACCGCAAGGAAGAGCCCGCGCCCCTGCCGCAGATCGAGCAGCTCGTCATCCTGAACGGCACGGCCCACATCGACGACGCGCCGCTGCAGCTGGAAGGCGACGCCCGCTTCGCGACCGAGGCCGATGGCCTCTGGAAGGCCGACGTGAAGGGCAAGCTGCGCGGCCAGCAACTGGTGCTGAATGCCCAGGCCAGCGCCGGCCTGGCCCTGCTGTCGCCGCCCGATGCCGGCACGCCACCGGTGAAGCTGCGCGTGGCGCTGAGCCAGGGCAGTGAACGCCTGGTGTTCGACGGCACCGCCGCGTCGCTGCTGGACGCGCGCTCGCTGGATGGCCAGCTGCAGGTGCGCGGCAACTCGCTGGCCGCCGCCGGCCGGCCGTTCGGCATGACGCTGCCCAGCACGCCGCCCTTCGACCTGACCGGCCGGCTCAAGCATGCCTCCGGCGTGTGGCAGCTTGGCGCGGTGAACGCCCGCATCGGCAAGAGCCGCCTGGGCGGCGACTACGCCTTCGACACACGGCCGCGCCGCCCCGTGCTCACCGGCACGCTGCGCGGCGGCCCGCTGCGCCTGGCCGACCTGGGCCCCGCCGTCGGCGCCGATGACGCGCCGAGTCGCCCCGGCCGCGTGCTGCCCGACCGACCGCTGGACCTGCCGGCCCTGCACATGATGGACGCGAAGGTGGCCGTGGCGCTGAACTCGCTTGACCTGGGCACCGCCAAACTCGAACCGCTGGCGCCCGTCAACGGCAACCTGCTGCTGGAAGGCGGCGTGCTGACCCTGAGCAAGCTGGATGCCGGCGTGGCCGGCGGCAAGCTCACCGGCTCGGCCAAGGTGGACACCCGGCTCGTGCCGCCGCAGTGGCAGGCCAGCCTGGACGTGAACGGCATGGCCATCGAGCGCTGGCTCAAGCCCGACGTGAAGCTGCTGACCGCCGCCCCCGTAACCGGCCGGCTCAAGGCCCAGATCGACGTGCAGGGCCGCGGCCACAGCATGGCCGCGCTGCTGGGCAGCCTGAACGGCCCGGTGCATGTGCGGCTGGAAAACGGCAGCGTTTCCCATCTGCTGACCGAGGCCGTGGGCCTGGACGTGGCCCAGGGCCTGGGCCTGCTGCTGACCGGCGACAAGAACCTGCCGCTGAACTGCGCCCGCCTGGATGGCCAATTCGCCGCCGGCGTACTGAGGCCGCGCACGGCCATCATGGACAACAAGGACAGCCGCATCGACCTGGACGGCAGCATCAGCTTCGCCAACGAAACGCTGGACCTGCGCCTCGTCGCCAGCCCCAAGGATTTCTCGCCGCTGACGCTGCGAGCGCCGCTGCGCGTGCAGGGCACGCTGGCCGACCCACGCGTGGCGCTGGAAGGTAAGCGCTTGGGCGGCCGCGCGCTCGCGGCCCTGGCCCTGGGTTCGCTGGCCCCGCCGGCCGCGCTGCTGGCCTTCATCGACCCCGGTGAAGACCTGCCGCCGGTAGATTGCAGCCTCAAGGCGCGCGATGCGCCAGCACAGCAGGCAAGCAAGCCTGCCGCCAAGCCGGCGGCCAAGGGCGACCAGCGCGGTTGATTCCCTCAGCAAAGGAAAAGCCGCCTCAAGGGCGGCTTTTCAGCGTCGGCCAGTGATGTCAGCGCCGGCGATGAGGTTGGTCGTGCACGGCGTCGACGAACTCACTGAGCGTCGCCCGGCAAGGGCCTTGTGGGCAGAGAAACAGCCCTTCGGCTTCGGCCGGCACATCGGCAGGAAAACCCAGAGCGCTGAGCGAATTCACCGCGTCGCCGCACAGCGCCACCGTGCGGCCGCAGCGCCAGGCCATCTTCAGCAACGCCTGCAGGCGGGCGCAACCGGTGGGCGCGGCCCAGACGTCGGAGTTCAGCACGATGAGGCCGTCGGCCCAGTCGGCCGCCGCAGGGGGCTCGCCGAAGTCGTCGTCCAGGCACCAGCTCATCTGGCTGATGTCGCTGCGCGCCAGCACCGCTAGGTCGTCCTGGTGGCGCTGTAGCGCCTCAGCCGTGCCGATGACGCAGATCAGGATCTCGGCTGTGGTCGACATATCCACGGCCGGCCGGGGTGGGCAATCCGTTGCTGGCATGGTGCTTCTTTCGAGGAGAGGGATGTGTCCACTGTGGCCGCGTTGCACGCTCGCGCCTGTGAGTTGCTGACGCGACGCGGCGTAGGACGAAACCCCAGGGCTTTACGTCGCTTTACGCCCTGCTGCCACGTTGGTGCGGCGGCTCGCAGACACTGGCGTGATGCCTGACGCAAAACCCGCCAATGCCGCCGCATTCACCCCCTACCAGCGCTTCGCCACTGCGCTGCTGACGCTGCTGCAGTTCGCCGTCATCCTGGACTTCATGATCATGTCGCCGCTGGGCGCGCTGATCATGCCGGCAATGCGCATGACGACCGGGCAGTTCGGCCTGGTCGTCTCGGCCTATGCCTTCAGCGCCGGTGCGGCCGGCTTGCTGACCGCCGGCTTCGCCGACCGCTTCGACCGCAAGAAGCTGCTGCTGTTCTTCTACAGCGGCTTCCTGCTCGGCACGCTGTGGTGCGGGCTGGCGACGAGCTTCGAGTCGCTGCTGCTGGCGCGCATCGTCACCGGCCTGTTCGGCGGCGTCATCGGCTCCATCGTCATGGCCATCGCGGCGGACCTGTTCGAGCCGGCGCTGCGCGGCCGCGTCATGGGCCTGCTGCAGGGCGGCTTTGCGGCCAGCCAGGTGCTGGGCCTGCCCTTCGGCCTGTACCTTGCCACGCGCTGGGACTGGCATGCGCCCTTCCTGGCGCTGGTGGCCTTCGGCATCGTCGGCGGCGGGCTGATCGCCTGGCGCATGAAGCCCGTCACCGGCCACCTGAAGCTGCAGAACGACCGCAGCGCCTTCGGCCACCTGTGGCACACGGTGGCCAAGGGACGGCACCTGCATGCCTTCGCCATCACGGCGCTGTTGACGACGGGTGGCTTCATGATCATGCCGTTCGCCAGCGCCTTCTCGGTGCACAACGTCGGCATCGACCTGCAGCACCTGCCCGTCGTCTACCTCGTCACCGGCATCAGCACGATGTTCGTCGCGCCGCTGGTGGGCCGCCTGAGTGACCGCCTCGGCCCGCTGCCGGTGTTCTACACGGGCAGCGCCATCACCATCGTCATGGTGGCGATCTACACGCGGCTGGGGCCGTCGTCGCTGGCGACGCTGATCGTCATCAACGTCGTCATGTTCGCGGGCATCTTCTCGCGCATGGTGCCGTGGCAGGTCATCGTCACGGGCATCCCGGCACCCGAGCAGCGCGGTGCCTTCACGGCCATCAACGCGGCGCTGCAGCAACTGGCCGGCGGTTTCGCGGCGCTGGTGTCCGGCCACATCGTGACGATGGGCGCAGACGGCAAGCTGGAGCACTTCCCCGTGGTGGGCAATGTGCTGATAGCCACGACGTTGATCGTCTGCGTGCTGCTGTGGTTTCTCAGGCGAAATCCACGGTGACGAGCAGGCCGCGGCCGTCGGGCCCGGCGTCCAGCCGGATGCCGGCGCCATTGCGCGCCGCGGCCCGTTCGGCAATGGCCAGGCCCAGGCCGCTGCCGCTCTGGGCCTGGCCCGGGATGCGGTAGAAGCGCTCGAAGACGCGCTGGCGCATGTCCTCGGCGATGCCGGGGCCCTGGTCGCTGAAGCTCAGTGAACAGCCGCCATCGCCCCGCGATTTGAGCAGCACCGAGATGCGGCCGTTCTCCGGCGAGTACTTGATGGCGTTGCCGATCAGGTTGTCCACCAGCGCCCAGACCGTCTCCTGGTGCAGCGGCCGCTCGCACAGCGCCTCGGCGTGGAAGTCGATCTCGATGCCGCGCTGCACGGCCAGCGGTGCGGCGGCGGCCAGGCGGTCGCGCACCAGGGTCTCCAGGGACAGCAGCGGCAGGGCCTCGTCGTCGCCTGCGTCGGAGCGCGCGCGCTCCAGCGTCAGCAGCTGTTGCACGAGGTGGTTGGCGCGGGCCACGCCGTCGCGCAGGCGGGCGCTGGCCTCAGCATGGCGAGCGTCGTCACCGCGGGTCTGCAGCAGATGGGCGTTGATCTGTATGGCGGCCAACGGCGTCTTCAGCTCATGCGCGGCGTCTGACAGGAACTCATGCTCATGCTCGATGCGCCGCCGCAGCCGCGCCATCAAATGGTTGATGGACGTGACCAGCGGCGACAGCTCGCGGTAGGTGGAGACGGGCAGCGGCGTGAGGTCCTGGTCCGAGCGGTTCTCGATGACGGCGGCGATGGAGCGCAGCGGCTTCAGGCCGATGCCGACAATGAGCCAGGCCGGCAACAGCAGCAGCGGCAGGCTGAAGATGCTGGAGCGCAGAAGAAAGCTGACGCCCGAGAAGCTCTGCATCCAGCGGTCATCCACCTCATGGCTGCGTTCGACGACGAGCCCGGTGGCTTCGTCCTTCTCCACGGCCTGCACCCAGGCGTTGGCGTCGCGCGCCTCGGGACTGTCGGGCATGGGCAGCGCGTCGGGCAGCGCGGGCAGGGAGTTGTAGAGCAGATCGCCGCGCTGCCAGACCCGCACGCGCACATGCGAGTGATAGTCGAGCTGGCGGAACATCTCGGCGCGCACATCCTCCAGCGCCTGCGCGGCCTGGCGCACGCGCTCAGGTTTGTCGGCAATCTCGGCCAGGTGCATCAGCAGCTCTCGCGCATGGGCCACGTTCTCGCTGGCCGTGCGCGAGCGCTGCGTGATCTTGGCCTCCAGCACGACGTAGAGAAAACCACCCAGCGCCACCAGCAGGATGACGGCGCTGAAGCCCAGCATCAGGCGCCGGAACAGCGACGACTGCTGCGGCTCAAGCTGCACGGTCGCTCTGCATCATGTAGCCCACACCGCGCACCGTGCGGATGTGGCCGTCACCGATCTTCTTGCGCAGGTTGGAGATGTGCACGTCCAGCGTCGCGCCGTCGCTGAAGGGCAGCACGCGCTTCTCCAGCTCGGCGCGCGTCAGCACGCGGTCGCTCTGCTTCATCAGCGTCAGCAGCAGCGCGTATTCGGTCTTGGACAAGGTGATGGCCGCACCGTCCAGCGTGACGCGCATGCGCTTTTCCTCCAGCGCCAAGTTGCCGAAGTTCCACAGCGCCTCAGCCTCGCCATGCGCGCCGCTGCGGCGCAGGATGGCACGCAGGCGCACCAGCAGCTCGGGGATGTCGAAGGGCTTGATGAGGTAGTCGTCGGCGCCGTTGTCGAAGCCCTTGAGCCGCTCCTGCAGGCCGTCGCGCGCCGTGATGATGAGCACGGGCACCGTCAGGCCCGCCGCGCGCAGGCGCTTGAGCAACTCGTTGCCATCGCCGTCGGGCAGGCCCAGGTCCAGCAGCACGGCGTCGAAGTCCTCGGCCTGAAGCCGTTCGACGGCATCCACGGCCAGGCGTACCCAGACGACCTCGTGGCCCTCGTCCTTGAACACGGTCAGCAAGGCCTGGCCGATGTTCAGGTCGTCCTCAATCAGATAGATCTTCACGGCCGGAAGTCTAGGGGCGAGGCCCGCGCAACGGGCCCGTGCAAACGAGCGGATTGACAGCCTTGTCATCGCCTTGCCGGCTCAGAGTGCCGATGGATAAAGGCCAAACGCCTTTCTTCAGGATTTCTTCAGCGCCGTTCGATTCTTGTCTATAGGCCAGCTTCAGCGGCTCACGCTCCGGATTGCGCGGCCTCCCGGCAGACCGGAGCATCGCGGCCGTTCACCACCCAACCGGGCTTGCAAGCCGGCTGCCGTGGCAAGAACCCCGGACCGATCACTACAAACATTCGAGAGGCAAGATCACATGGCCCATTCCACCGCCGCACGAGCGCCGCGCCAGGCGCGCGCCCGAGCACTCAATACCCTTCCCGTCGCCCGCGCCTGCGCCCTGCTGCTGCTCGGCGCCCAGGCCGTGCATGCCCAGGAGGCCACGCCGCCAGCCACGCCGCAGTCGCTGGACACGGTCGTCGTCACCGGCATCCGCAAGAGCATCGAAGACTCCATCGCCACCAAGCGCAATTCATCATCCATCGTCGAATCCGTGTCCGCCGAAGACATCGGCAAGCTGCCCGACGTGACAGTGGCCGAGTCCATCGGCCGCGTGGCCGGTGTGGCCACGCAGCGCAGCAAGGTGAACGGCAAGGCCGCCGGCGTCAGCGTGCGCGGCCTGGCACCGTCCTTCAATGGTGCGCTGCTGAACGGCCGCGAGCAGGCCTCCACCAGCGACGCCCGCAGCCCCGAGTTCGACCTCTTCCCGGCCGAGCTGCTGAGCAGCCTGCTGATCTACAAGACGCCCGATGCCGGCCTCGTTGGCCAGGGCCTGGCGTCGACGATCGACATGCGCACCATCCGCCCGCTGGACCACGGCAAGCGCACGCTGGCCGTCAACGCGCGCAAGGAGCGCATCGGCGTGGGCTCGGGCACGGATGTCGGCTCCGGCCACCGCACCAGCCTGGTCTATGTCGACCAGTTCGCCAACCGCACGCTCGGTGTGGCGGTGGCCCTGTCCAGCCTGCGTGAGGACAACGGCGGCGAGCTGCGCTTTGACAGCTGGGGCGGCGGCACCGGCCAGGTCGACTACAACGGCCAGCAGGTGACGGTACCCAACGGCTTCAAGTACGAGACGCAGCACCGCCAGAGCACCCGCGACGGCGCCACGCTGACGCTGCAGTACAAGCCCAACAGCGAGTTCAAGACGACGCTCGACGTCTTCTACGGTGCTGGCACCGAGAAGACCAAGCAAACCGGCCTGGAAGGCGCCGTCGCCTTCGGCGCCGGCATCTACGACCCCAACGGCGCGCTGACCAACGCGACCATCAGCAACGGCATCGCCACCAGCGGCACCTTCAGCAACTACAAGGGCGTGGTGCGCAACCACATGTTCTCCAACAAGGACCGTCTGATGTCCGTGGGCTGGAACGGCGAACTGCGCACCGGCGACTGGCGCTGGGAGGCCGATGCCTCGCGCTCGCACGGCGTGAAGAACATCAGCAACTTCGAGACGACGGCGGGCCAGCTCGGCAACACGCCGGCAGCACAGCTGGCGTCCATGAGCTACACGGGCTTCAACGGCAGCAACTTCGGCGACGTGAAGTACAAGCCCAGCATCAGCTTCACGGACCGCAATGCCATCCTGCTGACCGACGTGAACGGCTGGGGCGGTGGCCCTGCCACGCCGCAGGCCGGCTATGCCGCGCTGCCCACCATCGAGGACACGCTGACCAGCCTGCGCCTGACGGCCCATCACGACATCGAATGGGGCCCCGTCACCGGCAGCCGTTTCGGCGTGAACCTGTCCAAGCGCGACAAGGTCCGCGCCGGCCAGGAAGGCCGCCTGGCCATCAAGGGCGGTGTCGACGGCTATGCCGGCGCCAAGATCCCCGGCGCCGAGACGGCCCTGGCCGGCGCCTCGGGCATCGAGGTCGCGGCCTGGGACCCGACGGGATCGCTCGGCAACATCTACGAGATGGCCCGCTGGGTGGACCGCAACGTGCTGGCGCGCAACTGGACGGTGGGTGAGAAGGTCACCACGGCCTATGCGCTGGCCGACCTGGGCGGCGAGCTGATGGGCATTCCCTACAGCGGCAACTTCGGCGCGCAGCTGGTGCACACCGCCCAGAACGCCACCGGCAACCAGGTGAACCAGGCCACCTGCACAGGCATCACGGAGGCAACATGCCCCTACACCGTGCGCAGCGAGGGCACGAGCTACAACCACTTCCTGCCGGCACTGAACCTGACCTTCGAACTCGGCAACCAGCAGTTGCTGCGCCTGGGCCTGGGCAAGCAGATCGCGCGCGCCAACCTCGACAACATGCGCGCCAGCCTGGACGTGCAACAGCCCGCCGCCAGTGACTTGAAGCCCTCGTTGAGCGGCTTTGCCGGCAACCCGCAGCTCAAGCCCTATGCGGCCAAGGCGCTGGACATCTCCTACGAGAAGTACTTCGACAAGTACGGCTACATCAGCGTGGCGGGCTTCCTGAAGAAGCTGGACAACTACGTGCTGAACGTGCCGCGCCCGTTCGACTTCAAGCCCTACATCGACGGGTCTACGCCGCTGCCTACGACGGGCCCGTCTGCGGGCTCGAGCGTCGGGCCCCTGACTCAGCCAATCAACGGCGAGGGCGGGAACCTGAAGGGCTTCGAGGTGTCCATCAACCTGCCGGGGCGCATGTTCCTGAACTGGCTGGACGGCTTCGGCGCGCAGCTGAACCACTCGCACACGTCCAGCTCGGTGCGGCTGCCCACCAGCGGCTTCGTGTCGCCGCAGAACTCGCCGGTGTTCGCAGGCGCCGTCACCGAGATCGGCCTGCCGGGCCTGTCCAAGAAGGTCTCGACGCTGCGCCTGTACTACGAGCGTGCCGGCTTCCAGGCGGCCTGGGCGGCGCACAAGCGCTCGGACTTCATCGGCCAGATCCTGGACTACCGCAGCGACTCGCAGTTCACCTTCATCAAGGGTGAAACCATCGTCGACGCGCAGGTGGGCTATGAGTTGCAGAGCGGCTGGCTCAAGGGCCTGTCAGTGCTGCTGCAAGGTCACAACCTGAACAACACGCCGTTCAGGGAGTACACGACCGACCGCAACATCATCACCAACGAGGTGGTCTACGGGAAGACGTATCGACTGGGCTTGAACTACAAATATTGATCAGCCCCGAACCGCGCCCGACCGGATCGCCGGCCGGGCGCGGCCTCTCCCGAACAGTTGCCGACAAGAGCCGACCGCCGTGATCCCCTCCTTCTTCCGCGCGCTTGCCGCCGCGCTGCTTTGCTGTGCCGCGTCGGCCTTTGCTGCGCCACCGGCCGCCTACGAGCCCAAGCCCTACGTCCACGTCCAGCACCCGAGCTGGGCGCGCAACGCGACGCTGTACCAGATCAACACGCGCCAGTTCACGCCCGAGGGCACGCTGCGCGCCGCCGAGGCCCAGCTGCCGCGACTCAAGAACCTGGGCGTCGACATTCTCTGGCTGATGCCCATCCACCCCATTGGCCAGGTCAACCGCAAGGGCGCCCTCGGCAGCCCCTATGCGGTGAGCGACTACCTCGCCGTGAACCCCGAGCTCGGCACGCTGGCCGACCTGAAGCGCTTCGTCGACACGGCGCATTCGCTGGGGCTGAAGGTCATCCTCGATTGGGTCGGCAACCACACCGCCTGGGACAACGTGCTGGTGAAGAGCCACCCCGACTGGTACGACCGCGACGAGCAAGGGGGCTTCCGCCCCACGCCCTGGTACGACTGGGACGACATCATCGACCTCGACTACAGCAAGCCCGCGTTGCGCCGCTACATGACGCAAGCGCTGGTTTACTGGGTACGCGAGGCTGGCGTGGACGGCTACCGCGTCGACGCCGCCGGCTTGAGCCCGCTGGACTTCTGGGAGCAGGCCGCCAAGGAGCTGCGCGCCATCAAGCCCGTCTTCCTGCTCGCCGAATGGGAGAGCCGCGACCTGCACGCCAAAGCCTTCGACGCGACCTACGCCTGGTCGTGGTGGGACGCATTGAAACTCATCGCCGAAGGCCGCGCCGACGCGACCTCGCTCTACCCCTACTACGCGTGGAACCGTAAGTTCTACCCACGCGAGGCCTACCGCCTGCTCTACGCCACCAACCACGACAAGAACGCCTGGGAAGGCACCGAGCACGAGATCTTTGGCGGCGCGGCGGACGCGGTGACGGTGCTCAGCTTCATCAGCGAAGGCATGCCGCTGATCTACAACGGCCAGGAGGCCGGCAACAGGAAGCGCCTGGCCTTCTTCGAGCGTGACCCGATCCAATGGAAGGACGCCCCCGAGGCCGACCTCTACCGCCGCCTCATAGCGCTGAAGAAGCGCAACAAGGCGCTATGGAACGGCGCGGATGGCGCGGTGATGGAGCCCATCGCCAACAGCGCGCCCAAGCAGGTCTTCAGCTTTGTGCGCGGCAACGAGCAGGACAAGGTCGTCGCGGTCTTCAACTTCTCCGCCAAAGCGGTGGATGTGAAGCTGACTGGCCCGCGCCATGCCGGCCGCTACGCCGACTTCAACGGCGGTGCTGACGTGAAGCTGGACGATGGCACCTCGCTAAGCCTGCCGGCCTGGGGCTGGCGCGTCTTCGTGCAATGAGCAGGCGTCTGCAAATGCGAAGGTTTTCGCGCAAGGCGCAGGGCGGCGGGGTACCCCCGAGGCTCCATGTCCCCCGCCCGCTGCGCGGTCTCCTCCTTTACTTGCGCCTCGGGGGCACCCCACCACCCTGCTTCGGGGCGATAACGAACTGTGGCCTGCCGCGGGATGTGGGTAGGGGTGGCCACGCAAGTAAAGGAGGAGGGCGCGTAGCGCCCGGGGGACATGGAGTGGACGCCCCTGCCCGCAGCCCGCGGCCCATCCCAGGCGCAACTAGGAAATGACGTGCAAGACAACCTGAACACCGTCGTCATCGTCGGCGGCGGCACCGCCGGCTGGATGACGGCCGCCGCGCTCGCCAAGGTCACGAATGGCCGCGTGACGATCAAGCTGGTCGAGTCCGAGGAGATCGGCACCGTCGGCGTCGGCGAGTCGACCATCCCGATGATCCGCAACTTCAACCAGTTGCTGGGTATCGACGAGAACGAGTTCATGCGCGAGACGCAGGCCACGTTCAAGCTCGGTATCGAGTTCTGCGATTGGGGCGCGATTGACGACCGCTACCTGCATGCCTTCGGCCAGATCGGTCACCGCTCCAGCATCCTGCCCTTCCACCACTACTGGCTGCGCATGCACCAGGCCGGCCGGGCGCCGGACCTGTGGGCCTATTCCATCAACGGCGCCGCCGCCCGCGCACACCGCTTCATGCGCGCCGACACCAGCCTCGGGCGCTCGCCGCTGGCCGAGATCGTTCACTCCTTCCACATCGACGCTGGCCTGTACGCGCGCTACCTGCGCCGCTACGCAGAGAAGCTCGGCGTGCAACGCCTTGAGGGCCGCGTGCTGGACGCGCAGCTGCACGAGAACGGCCACGTCAGCGTCGTGCGCCTGGCCAGCGGCGCGACCATCGAAGGCGATCTCTTCATCGACTGCTCGGGCTTTCGCGGCCTGCTCATCGAGCAGACGCTGAAGACCGGCTACGAGCACTGGAACCACTGGCTGCCCTGCGACCGCGCCGTCGTCGTGCCCAGCGCGCTCGCCGATGAGCTGCCGCCCTTCACCCGCGCCACCGCACGGCCGGCCGGTTGGCAATGGCGCATCGGCCTGCAGCACCGCACCGGCAACGGCCATGTCTATTCAAGTCAGGCCATGGGCGACGACGAGGCTGCGGCACTGCTGATGCGCAACCTCGACAGCGAAGCGCTGGCCGAGCCGCGCGTGCTGCGCTTTGAGAGCGGCCGCCGGCGCAAGGTCTGGAACCGCAACGTCGTCGCCATTGGCTTGTCGTCGGGCTTCATGGAGCCGCTGGAGTCGACCTCCATCCACCTCGTGCAGTCGGCCATCGCGCGACTCATTCAGTTCTTCCCCGACCGTGGCTTCAACCCGGCCGACATCGCCGAGTTCAACCGCCAGAGCGACTTCGAGACCGAGCGCATCCGCGACTTCCTGATCCTGCACTATCACGCCACCACGCGCAGCGACAGCGCCTTCTGGGACCACGTCCGCACGATGACCGTGCCGCAGACGCTGCAGGACAAGCTCGATCTCTGGCGCGCCAGCGGTCGCATCGTGCGCCATGGCGACGAGCTGTTCTCCGAGGTCGGCTGGCTGCAGGTGCTGCATGGCCAGGGCCTCAAACCTGCCGGCCACCATCCCTTGGCCGAGGCCCTGTCCGAGAACGAGATCAGCGACTATCTCGGCGACACCCAGGCCGTCATCCAGCGCTGCGTCGCGCAGATGCCGAGTCATGCCGACTTCATCGCGGCGAACTGCGCTTCACAGGAACTCCAGACATGCTGACTCGCCGGCTCTTCGCCCTCCTTTCCCTCGTCCTCTGCACGACCGCCCAAGCCGACGAAACGCTGGCCACCGTCACCTCGCCCAACAAGCAGCTCGTCGTCACGCTGCAGCTCACCGGCGAAGGCCGCATCGCCTACCGCGTGGACCGTGCGGGCAAGCCGCTCATCAACGCCTCCCGCCTGGGCCTGCTGCTGACCAATGCCCATCAGCTGGACGGCGGCTTCAAGCTGGTCGGCCAGCAGACGACTGACCACGACGAGACCTGGGAGCAGCCCTGGGGCGAGAGCCGTCGCGTGCGCAGCCACTACCGCGAGCTGATGGTGGAGCTGTCCCAGCCCGGCCAGGGCGGCCGCGCGATGGGCCTGCGCTTTCGCGTCTTCGACGACGGCTTCGGCTTTCGCTACGAGCTGCCGCAGCAGGCCCAACTGCCCGTCGCCCGCATCAGCGACGAGCTGACCGAGTTCGACATCGCCGAGCCCGCCACGGCCTGGTGGATCCCGGCCGGCGAGGCCCTGGTGCTGGAGTACGTCACGCAGCGCACGCCGCTGGCCGAGGTGGGCCTGGCCAACACGCCGCTGACGATGCGCACCAAGAGCGGCGTGCACCTGGCGATGCACGAGGCCGCGCTGGTGGACTACGCAGCGATGTGGGTGCGCAAGGTCAGCGGCCAGAAGCTGCGCGCGCAGCTTGCGCCGAGCACGCAGGGCGCCACGGTCTTCAAGCAGGGCGCCTTTGCGACGCCCTGGCGCACGCTGCGCGTGGCGGACTCGGCCGGCGCGCTCTACGAGTCCAACCTCGAACTCAACCTCAACGAGCCCAACAAGCTGGGCGACGTGAGCTGGGTGCAGCCGGGCAAGTTCGTCGGCGTCTGGTGGGAAATGCACCTGGACAAGTCCAGCTGGGCCAGCGGCGCCAAGCACGGCGCGACGACGGCCAACACCAAGCGCCATATCGACTTCGCGGCGGCGAATGGCTTTCGCGGCGTGCTCGTGGAAGGCTGGAACATCGGCTGGGACGGCAACTGGGTTGGCAGCCAGTCGGCGATGGATCACACCAAGGCCATGCCCGACTTCGACCTCGAAGCCGTCACGGCTTACGCCAAGGCGAAGGGCGTGAAGCTGGTGGGCCACCATGAGACCGGCGGCAACGTCGCACGCTACGAGGCGCAGATGGACGCGGCGTATGCGCTCTACGCCGGGCACGGCGTGGATGTCGTCAAGTCCGGCTACGTGACCGACATCGGCACGGCGCAGTTCGCCAACGCCAATGGCAACGGCACCCACTTCGGCTTCACCGAATCGCAGGAAGGCGTGCGCCACTACCTGAAGGCGGTGCAGGAGGCCGCGAAACACAGGATCGCCATCGACACGCATGAGCCCGTCAAGGACACCGGCCTGCGGCGCACCTACCCGAACTGGGTCTCGCGCGAAGGCGCACGCGGTCAGGAGTTCAATGCCTGGGGCGACCCGATCAACCCGGTCGGACACGAGGTCGGCCTCGTCTTCACGCGCATGCTCAGCGGGCCTATGGACTACACGCCCGGCGTGCTGAGCTTGAACGGCGCCGGCGACCGCAAGCTGAACTCCACGCAGGCCAAGCAGCTGGCGCTCTACGTGGCGCTGTATTCGCCGGTGGTCATGGTGCCCGACCTCATCGAGCACTACGAGCGCTGGCCCAAGGCCTTCCAGTTCATCAAGGACGTGCCGACCGACTGGGAGACGACCAAGGTCATCCACGGCGAGCTGGGTGAGGTGGCGACGATTGCTCGCAAGGACCGGCGCAGCGAGGACTGGTACGTCGGCGCCATCACCAACGGCGACGCGCGCCGGCTGACGCTGCCGCTGGCCTTCCTCACGCCCGGCCGCCGCTATCGCGCGGAGATCTACCGCGACGGCGACCACGCGGACTACCGCGATGCCCAGCGCCGCTTCGACCTCGTCACCGAGCAGAAGACCGTGCAGTCCTCCGACACGCTGCCGCTGAACCTCGCCCCCGGCGGCGGCCAGGCCATCCGCTTCACGTCCCTGCCCTAACGACATGACCACTGCCTCCACCGCCCTGCCCGCTCAAGCTGCGGACAGCCGCGCCCCGCTCGCCATCGTCACACTGCTGTTCTTCATGTGGGGGCTATTGACTGCTCTCAACGACGTGCTGATCCCGCACCTGAAGGCGCTCTACACGCTGAGCTATCTGCAGGCCATGCTGGTGCAGTTCTGCTTCTTCGGCGCCTACTTCCTCGTATCGCTGCCGGCCGGGCGCCTCATCCAGCGCCTGGGCTATCAGCGCGGCGCCGTCTTCGGCCTCGTCGTCGCGGCCGTGGGCTGCCTGCTCTTCCTGCCCGCCGTCAGCGCCGGCTATGCCCTCTTTCTGTTCGCCTTCTTCGTGCTGGCGGCCGGCATCACGGTGTTGCAGGTCGCGGCCAACCCCTATGTGACGGCGCTGGGTGACCCGCGCACCGCCTCCAGCCGGCTGACGCTGACGCAGGCCTTCAACTCGCTGGGCACGGCAGTGGCGCCCGCTCTGGGCGTGCTGATCCTGCCCGAGGGTGCGAGTGGCAGCGTGCAAGGCCCCTACCTCGCGCTGGGTGCGGCGCTGCTGGTGCTCGCCGGCCTCTTCGCGCTGGCCCGCCTGCCGCGCATTGCCGATGAGGCGACGCCTACTGCTGGGTCCAGCCTGGCCGTCGCCCGCGCCCACCCGCATCTGCTGTGGGGCGTCGTCGCGATCTTTCTCTACGTCGGCGCCGAGGTCAGCATCGGCAGCCTGCTCATCAACTTCATCCAGGAAGCCGCCGGCCTGACCGCCGCGCAAGCTGCGCCCTACCTCAGCCTCTACTGGGGCGGCGCCATGGTCGGCCGCTTCATCGGCGTGGGCCTGATGCGCTTCATGGCGCCGGGCCGGCTGCTGGCCGTGCATGCCGCGCTGGCTGTGGCGCTGATCGCTGTCGGCGTCACCACGCACGGCCCGGTCGCGATGTGGGCGCTGCTGGCCGTGGGCCTGTGCAACTCCATCATGTTCCCCACCATCTTCAGCATGGCGCTGCATCGCCTGGGTGCGCAGACGGCGCAGGGCTCCGGCCTGCTGTGCATGGCCATCGTCGGCGGCGCCTTGCTGCCGCTGCTGCAGGGCTACGCAGCCGACGTCATTGGCCTGCAGGCGTCCTTCGCCGTGCCGGCGCTCTGCTACGCCGGCATCGCCCTCTACGGCTGGCGCCACCTGGGCCTCTTCAAGTGACCACCGACGCGGCGCCCTGGCCCCGGCTGCTGGCCTGCTGGCAGGAGGGGCGGCTGCRCACCCTGCTGCTGCACGCCGACGGGCGCCGCGCCCATCTGCGCGATGAGCCCGCCGTGGACGGCGCGCAGCTCGCACCGGCGCTGGCCGACGCCCTCGCCGGTCTGCACCGCACGGTGCACCATGCCGTGCTGGTCACCGATGCCGAGATGGCCACCGACGAACTGCGCCGCCGGCTGGGCCTGACCACACTGTGCTCGGTGTCGCTGGCGCGTGCGCTGCGCCTGGCGCCGCAGGACCCCTCCAGTTGGACCGGCGCCGCCCACGCGCTGCACCTCTCTCTGCACACCCCCGCCACCGGCGCCGTCTGCGCGCAGATCCGCGCCGCCTACGACCGGCTCACGCGCAGCGAGCGCCGCGTGGCCGACGTGGTGCTCGCCAACCCTGGCGCCGCGCTGGACACGGCTACGGCGCGCCTGGCCGAGGCCGCCGACGTCAGCCAGCCCCAGGTCATCCGCTTTTGCCGCGCATTGGGTTTCGACGGCGTGAAGACGCTCAAGCGCGCGCTGGCGGAGAGCCTCGTCAGTCCGAACGCAGGCAGCGAAGCGCCCACCGGCCACCCACTGCTGACGCGCAGTCTGAACGCACTCTGCCACGTCGACCGCTCCCGCCTCGCCGCCGCTGCCCAGCTGCTCACCGGCGCTCGCCAGATCGACGTGCTGGCCGACGCCGCCCGCGCGCCGCTGCTGGACCTGGCCCTGCTCACGCTGTGGCGCCTGGGCCTGCCGGCTCGCCCCGTGCAGGCCGGCGAGCGGCCCAGCGCAGCCGTCTGCCTGGCCCTGGGCACGGCCGCACCGGGCGCCGGCATCCTCATCACCGAAGCCCACCAGCCCGGCGTTGCGGCGCTGCAACTGGTCACCGGCGCCGAGTCCCCCGCCGCGCCCACGCTGCTGGCCATGCTGATGCTGCAGCTGCTGCTGGCGGAGCTGGCACCGGCGCCCGGCCCTTCTCCGCCAGCCACCAGCGGCCGGCGCAAACAAGCGTTAGCAAACCCCGCTTTTCGTGCCTGATCTAACGCTCCGCCGCGCGCCGCTGCGCTATCGTCGAGCGTCCACGGATGGTGCTGGGAGCTTGCATGGGTCTGTCACCGAGCTGGCACTGCCGCCTGGCGGCCGCCACGCTGTCGGCCCTGCTGGCGACGGCCGGCGCGCGGGCGCAGGACGCCCTCGTCAGCCTCAGCCTTGAGGAACTGGGCGGCCTGACGATCACGTCGGTGGCCAAGCGCGAGCAGCGCCTGTCCGACGCCGCCGCCTCGCTCTACGTCATCACGGCCGACGACATCCGCCGCAGCGGCTTCACGCGCCTGCCCGAGGTGTTGCGCCTGGCGCCCAACCTGCACGTGGCCGAGGTCTACCGCGGCGGCTATGCCATCAGCGCGCGCGGCTTCAACGCCGACTCGGCCAACAAGCTGCTGGTGCTCATCGACGGCCGCTCGGTCTACACGCCGCTGTTCGCCGGCGTGTTCTGGGACGCGCAGGACGTGGCGCTGGAGGACGTCGAGCGCATCGAGGTCAGCAGCGGCCCGGGCAGCACGCTGTGGGGCGTGAACGCGGTCAACGGCGTCATCAACATCATCACGCGCAGCGCGGCGGGCACGCGCGGCACGCTGGTGTCGGCCTCCGTCAGCGGCCAGGAGCGCAGCGCGCTGCTGCGCCAGGGCTTCGCCGCGGCCGGCGGCGACATGCGCGTGTACCTCAAGCACAGCAGCCAGGGCCGCACCGAGACGGCCGCTGGCAGCGTTGTCGATGACGCCGGCCACCTGCTGCAAGGGGGCTTTCGCGCCGACTGGGGCCGGGCCAACGACCGCTTCACGCTGCAGGGCAATGCCTACCAGGGCCGGCACGGCCAGCCCCTGCCCGGCAGCATCAACGTCATCGGCGTGGACTTCGCGCTGGACACCATCCGCCTGTCGGGGGCCAATCTGCTGGCGCGCTGGGACAAGCCTGTTGGCGGCGGTGAACTCAGCGTGCAGGGCTATCTGGACCGCACCACCCGCGTCACGCCGCCCACCTTCGACGAGCGCCTGCTCATCGCCGACCTCGAAGTGCAGTACACGCTGCGGCCGGCGGCGGCGCACACCGTCGTCTTCGGCGCCAACCACCGCCGCTCACGCGACGAGGTGGGCCACAGCGCGCCGGAATTCGCCTTCCTGCCCGAGCGGCTGAGCCAGTCCTGGACCAGCCTGTTCGCCCAGGACGAGATCGCACTCACCGAGGCGCTGCGCCTGACGCTGGGCGCCCGCGCCGAACGCAACGACTACACGGGCACCGAGTTGCTGCCCAATGTGCGTCTGGCCTGGCGGGCCTCGCCCGCTCATCTGTGGTGGGCGTCAGCCGCACGCACCGTGCGGGCGCCGTCGCGGCTGGACAACGACGCCTACATCCCCGCCCAGCCCCCCTTCATCCTCTACGGCAACGCGGGTTTCCGCGCCGAGACGGCCACGGTGCTTGAGCTGGGCTACCGGGGCCAACCGCTGCCCCTGCTGCGCATGGCAGCCACCGCCTTCCACGGCCGCTACGACCATCTGCGCACCCAGGAGCTGGCGCCGAGCGACACGCAGGTCTTCTTCGGCAACGGCATGCGCGGGCATGTCAGCGGCATCGAGACCTGGGGCATGCTGCAGGTCATTCCCACCATGCGGCTGCAGGGCGGGCTGACGCTGCTGCGCCCTCACCTGGCGCTCAAGCCCGGCAGCCGCGACACCGGCGACTCGGTGGCCGCAGCGGACGGCGCTATGCCGCGGCAGCTGTGGCGGCTGCGCGCGGCCTTCAACCTGCCGCGAGACGCCGAGTTCGACCTCACGCTGCGCCACGTCGGCGCCCTCAGCACGCCCGCCGTGCCGGGCTACACGACGCTGGACCTGCGCCTGGGTGGGCGGCTGGGCCCTGACATCGAGGTCGCGCTGACCGCGCAGAACCTGCTCGGCAGCGGCCATGGCGAGTTCGGCCCGGTCGAGACGCGCACGGAAGTGGGCCGCAACGTCGGCCTGCAGCTGCGCATGCGCTGGTTCTGATGGCGGCCCCCCACCTCTCTTCGTCCCTGCTCGCCCGGCGCAGCCTGCTGCTTGCCGCGCTGGCCGCCACGGGCATGGCCCGGGCCGGAGACGACGATGGCAATGCCGAATACCAGGTCAAGGCCGCCTTCGTCTGCAAGTTCGGCAACTACGTCGACTGGCCGGCCCAGACTCTGGGCGCGGCGGGCGAGCCGTTTCGCATCGGCGTGCTCGCCAGCGCTGCGGTGATGGAGGAGTTCCGCCGCACCGCTGTGGCCGCCTCGGTGGCCGGCCATCCGGTGGAGGTGAAGCGGCTGGCGCGCGGCGAGGCGACGGAGGGGCTGCACGTCGTGTTCGTGTCGCGCGTCATGTCTGCTCAGGCGGGCGAGATGATGGCCGCCACGCACGGCCGGCCGGTGCTGACCGTTACCGAACTTGACCCCGGCGGCGCGGCAGGCATGATCAACTTCGTGGTGGTCGACGACAAGGTACGCTTCGATGTGCTGTTAGCGCCGGCCACCCAGAACGGGCTCAAGATCAGCGCGCGCCTTCTGGGCGTCGCGCGTCGGGTTGAGGGTAGATAGATAGATGTTCAGGCTCTCTCTGCAACGCAGGATGCTCGGCGTCACGATGTTGACGTCGCTGGTGGCGCTGTTCGTGGCGCTGGGCGCCATGGTGGCCTACGACCTGCGCGCCTATCACGAGGGCTGGGTGAGCGACCTGCAGACGCAGGCCGAACTGCTGGGCCGCTCCACGGCGCCGGCGCTGGAGTTCGACGACCACAAGGTTGCCAGCGAGAACCTGGCACTGCTGCGCCTGCAGCCCAAGATCAAGGCGGCGGCGCTCTACGGTGCGGACGGCGATCGCTTCGCGTCCTATGCCGGCACGACCAGCAACGCCGAGTTGCCGCCGCGGGCCGAGGCGGTGGGCGTGCGCCGCAGCGGCGGCGACCTCGTCGTGGTGCAGGCCATCACGCAGGACGGGCGCCTGATCGGCAGCGTGCTGCTGCGCGCCGAATACGCGCTCTACGACCGCGTGCTGAGCTATCTCGGCATCGCCGCCGCCGTGGCGGTGGTGGCACTGGGCGTGGCGATGCTGCTGTCGCTGCGGCTGCAGCGCGCCGTCGTCCAGCCCATCCTGGCCATCAGCGACGTGGCCCGGGACGTCATGCAGCGCCAGGACTATTCGCGCCGCGCACCCAAGGCGACGCAGGACGAGGTCGGCACGCTGGCCGACTCGTTCAACGGCATGCTGGGCGAGATCGAGCGGCGCACGCAGGAGGTGATGCGCCTGAACGAGGAGCTGGAGGCGCGCGTGCGCGACCGCACTGCGCAGCTGGAGTCGTCCAACGAAGAGCTGCGCCTGGCCACGGCCGCCGCCGAGAAGGCCAACCGGGCCAAGTCGGAGTTCCTGTCCAGCATGAGCCACGAGCTGCGCACGCCGCTGAACGCCATCATCGGCTTCGGCCAGTTGCTGGGCGGCGAGGTGGGCGAGGCCAAGCCGGAGCGGCGGCGCGAATTCGTCGAGCACATCGTCGGTGCCGGCAAGCATCTGCTGACGCTGATCAACGAGATCCTCAACCTCGCGCGCATCGAGGCGGGGCATGTCGAGCTGTCGCTGGAGCCGGTGCTGCTGGACGACGTGCTGGCCGGCTGCCGCCAGATGATCGAGCCCATGGCCGCGCAGCGCGGCATCAGCACGCAGTTCACACCCAGCGGCGGCTGCGTGGCGCTGGCCGACCGCATGCGGCTCAAGCAGGTGCTGCTCAACCTGGTCAGCAATGCGATCAAGTACAACCGGCCGGGCGGGTCGGTGCAGGTGAGCTGCAGCTCACCCCAGCCGCAGCAGGTGCGCATCGAAGTGCGCGACACCGGCCGTGGCCTGGAGCCGGAGCAGGTTAAGGCCTTGTTCCAGCCCTTCAATCGCCTGGGCCAGGAAGCCGGGCCCGAACAAGGCACGGGCATAGGCCTGGTCGTCACGCAGCGTCTCGTCGAGCTGATGGGCGGCCAGATCGGCGCCCACAGCACACCCGGCGAGGGCAGCGTGTTCTGGGTGGATTTGCGCACCAGCGAGTTGCCGGCCCTGCCCCACGCCGAGACTGACTGGGGCGCCCTGCCGCCCGTGCCCGGCCCGCGCGAAGGCGAGCCGCCGGTGACCGTGCTCTATGTGGAAGACAACCCGGCCAGCCGCAAGCTCGTCGAGGAGCTGCTGAGGGGCCGCCACGACCTGCGCCTGCTGTCCGCCACCGACGGCCGTGCCGGGCTGGAGATGGCCTTTGCCGAACGGCCCGACGTCATCCTGATGGACAACAACATGCCGACGATGAGCGGCCGCGAGGCCCAGTCGCTGTTGAAGCTGGACCCGCGCACGGCCCACATCCCCGTCATTGCACTGACCGCCAACGCCATGCCCGACGCCGCCGCGTCCAGCCTGGCGGCGGGCTACTTCCGCTACCTCACCAAGCCGCTGGAACCGGCGAAGCTGATGGCGGCGCTGGATGACGCGCTGAAGGCCGCCAAAGCGAGGCGTTGATCAGTTTGGGCCGAGCGCCGGGCCGCTCCCAAGCCGGCCCGTCTGGCGATGTGCGCGCGGCTCAATGCCGCAAGCATCGCCGTCCCCTCGGGGGACCGACCGGGCTCGCCGGCGTTCAGCCCGGCGAGCTTGGGCGAGGGGCCTCACGCCTTGCTGCCGCTTCGCGTAGGCAAGTCAACATCAGGTCGGCGCCGGGCGACAGCTGGTGGCCGCGCCGCGTGACGATGCCGTAGGCGTCCATGCGCAGGCCGAGGTCGATGGGCAGCACGGTCAGCAGGCCGGCGTCCAGGTAGGGCCGCACCAGTTCCTCGGGCAAGGCCACGACCATGTCTGACTGCACCAGCAGGCTGGTCACGACGGGCAGGGACAGCGTCTCCACGGCCTGCTGCGGCTGGTCCAGCCCGGCGGTCAGGAAGAGCGAGGTGAGCCGGTCGCGCAGGATGCTGCCGCCGGGCGGCAGGATCCAGCTCTGGCGGGCCAGCTCCTGCAGGCTGAGGTCAGTGCGGCCGGCCAGCGGATGGCCGGCGCGGACGATGAGGACATGGGGCTCGTCGGTCAGCGGCTCGAAGCTGAGCTGGGCGGCGGACTCGCTGTCCAGCACGCGGCCGATGACGAGGTCCAGCTCGCCGCTCTGCAGGTGCTGGATCATCGGCCGGCTGGTGTCCACCGTGATGGCCACATGCAGGCGCGGCTGGCGTGCCTTGAGGGCGACGACGGCGGCGGGCAGCAGCGTGGTCGACGGCGTCAGCACCGAGCCCACGGACACGCGGCCCGACAGGCCCGACAGCAGCTCCATGACCTCCTGGTGGCCGGCGTCCAGCTCGGCCAGCGCCGCGCCAGCGCGGCGGATCATGACCTCGCCGTACCAGGTGGGCGCCACACCGCGCGGCAGGCGCTCGAACAGCTTCACCCCCAGCGCGTGTTCCAGATCGGCCAGCAGCTTGGAGGCGGCCGGCTGCGTCAGGTTGGCGCCCTGGGCGGCATGCAGGATGGAGCCGTGCCGCCCCAGCTCCACCAGCAGCACGAGCTGGCGGGTCTTGAGGTGGGAGCGGACGAAACGATCCGAGCGCGGGTCAGTCATTCGTGATACAGCTGCGCGCGGCCGCCATCGATGAGGATGTCGGTGGCGTTGATGAAGCGGGCTTCGTCGCTGGCGAGGAAAAGGGCAGTGTAGGCAACCTCGATGGGCTCGCCGATGCGCTTGGGCGGCAGCAGGTCGATCTGCTGCTGGCGCTGTTGCGGGGTCAGGCTGGCCAGCCATTCGACGATGCGCTCGGACAGGATGAGGCCGGGCGAGATCGAATTGACCCGCACGTTCTGCGCGGCGTACTGGATGCCCAGCGCCTTGCTCAGGCCGATCAGCGCGTGCTTGGCGACGGGATAGGGGAAGGTGTTGGGAATGATGCGGTGGCCGTGCACCGAGGCGATGTTGACGATGCTGCCGCCACCGCCCGCCAGCATGCCGGGCAGCACGGCGCGGCTGCAATGCAGGGCGCCGTCGAGGTCGACGGCGAAGCAGCGCTGCCACTGGGCGGTGGTCATCTCCAGTGGCTCGGCAAAGACGTTCATGCCGGCGTTGTTGATGAGCACGTTGATGGGCCCGAAGCGCTCAGCGCCTCGATCGGCCATGGTCTGCACGGCGGCCTCGTCGGCGATGTCGGTGGCGATGTAGATCGCGTTGTCTTCACCCAGCTCCTTGATGAGCGCAACGCTGGCGGCATCGTCGGTCAGGCCGTTGAGGATGACCTGGGCGCCCTCGGCGACGAAGAGCCGGGCGATGGCCTTGCCTATGCCATGGCTGGAGCCGGTCACCAGCGCGACCTTGCCTTCGAGACGAAGCCTGGAACTCATTGCGTGTACTTCTTCCAGACGTCGAGCACCGGCAAGGCCTGGCCCTTGAAGTCGAACAGCGTGGTGTTGGAAACGACGTTGGGCCCGGGCTGGCCGGTGCCTTCCTTCAGCGCCCAGCCGACCTTGGGGTTGGCAATCATGATCGGGTCCCAGTACAGGACGCCCAGCACGCGGGGCGTGGCTTTCATCGTGCCGAGCAGCTCGGCCATGAAGTCGCGCTGGCCTTCGGGGCTGCTCATGCTGGCCGGGTAAGGGCCGTTGTGTTCGAGCTGGCCGGGCCAGCCGTCGTGACGCGTGGGCGAGAAGTTGAAGCCGGCTTCCATGACGAGGATGTCGCTGTCGTAGCGCTTGGACACGGCCTCGCAGAACGTGGCGAGCTGGCTGACGTTCTTCTTGGTCCAGAACGGGTAGTAGGACGGGCCGATGACGTCCCAGGTGACGCCTTGCGCGCGGGCGTTGTCGAACCAGTCGCGGTACTTGGCCTCGTTGCCGCCGTCGTCCAGGTGCAGCACGACGCGCGACGCCGGGCTGACCGCCTTCACGGCCGCGTGGCCGGCCTTGAGCAGCGCGCCCAGGCGCGGCCAGTCGCTGGTGCGGCCATACGGGTAGAGCATGCCGTGCTCGATCTCATTGCCCAAGGACACGAACTCGGGCGCCGTGCCCTGGTCCACCAGGGCCTTCATCACTTCCCGCGTGCGGGTCTCGACGAGGGCCAGCAGGCGCTCGAAGCGGGCCGTGTCGTCGGGCAGCGTCTTCAGTTCGGCGCGCCAGGCGGTGGGTGGCTCCTGGGTCTTGGAGTTGGTCCAGAAGTCGCTGTAATGAAAGCTGAACTGGATCTGCATGCCCTGCGCCTTGGCGCGGCGTGCGAGGGACAGCACATCGGGCAGGTCCATCGAGCCCGCGGGCCAGTACCAGCCGTCGTTGCCGGTGCCCGGTCCCGTCTTGTCGTAGAGGCGGATGCGCGCGATGTTGTGGCCGTAGCGCTTCAGGATGACCAGGCAGTCGCCCGGCTTGCCGTCGCGGTCCTTGTAGACGGCACCGGCGCGCTCCATCCAGGTCAGTGCCGAGATGTCGCCGCCCGCCAGAAAGGGCGTGGCGGCCTGGGCCGGCAGCGCCACTGCTAGCGACGATGCCAGCAGTGTGCGCCGATCAAGCACGGCGCTCGCCCCGGGTCTTCAGTTGGTCCAGCAAAACAGCGGCCAGCAGGATCAGGCCGCGCACCAGGTACTGATAGAACGCATCGACATTGAGCAAGTTCATGACGTTCTCGACCGTGCCCATGATGAGCACGCCGATGACGACGCCGAAGATGCGCGCCTTGCCGCCCGACAGCGACACGCCGCCCAGCACGCAGGCGGAGATGACGTCCAGCTCGAAGCCGGTGGCGGCGTTGGGCTGGCCGCTGGTGATGCGCGCCGACAGGATCAGGCCGGCGAGCGCAGCAACCACGCCCTGTAGCAGGAAGATCCACACGCGCAGGCGCTCGACCTTGACGCCTGCCAGGCGCGCAGCCTCCGGGTTGCCGCCAATGGCCAGCGAGTTGCGGCCGAACACCGTGTGGTTGAGCAGCACGCCGAAGACGACGAAGCAGATCGTCGTCGTCCAGATCGGCAGCGACAGGCCGAACACGACGGTGTCGCCAAAGCTGATGAAGCCTTCGTCGGCGATGCCCACCGCCTGGCCTTGCGAGGCGATGAAGGCCAGGCCGCGCACCATCAGCATGGTGGCCAGCGTGGCGATCAGTGCGTTGACGCGCAGGTAGGCGATCAGCACGCCGTTGCCCGCGCCGATCAGTGCGCCGGCCAGCAGGCCGCTGCCGACGGCCAGGCCGACGCTGCCGGTGCGCTCCAGCACCATGGCGCCCAGCACGCCGGCGAAGGCGATTGTTGAGCCGACGCTCAAGTCGAAGTCACGCGAGGCCAGGCAGAACATCATGGTGCAGGCCACCATGCCGATCTGCGCGACCGACAGCAGCAGGCCGGTGATGTTGGCCGTGGAGAAGAAGTTCTCCACGGTGAAGGCCAGCACGACGAAAAGCAGGGCATAGCCCAGCGTCATGCTGTGTTCCTTGAGCAGGGCGCGGGCGGTGGAGTTCATGGCGGGGCTGGGCGACGCGGAGGTCGTTTGGGTGGTCGTGTTCATGATCAGTGCAGGGGCGCGGCGGGCGCTCCATCAGGAAGTGCCAGGGCGAGCGCGGCAGTCTCGCTGGCGTTGGCGCGGTCCAGTTCGCCGCTGATGCGGCCGTCGCGCATGACGATGAGGCGGTCGGTGATGCCCAGCACCTCGGGCAGCTCGCTGGAGATGACGATGACGCAGCAGCCCGAGGCGGCCACGTCGTGGATGATCTTGTAGATCTCGTTCTTGGCGCCCACGTCGATGCCGCGCGTCGGCTCGTCGAGGATGAGCACCTTCAGCCCGGGCTCGGCCAGCCAGCGCGCCAGGATGACCTTCTGCTGGTTGCCACCCGACAGCAGGCGGATTTCCTGCTCGCGGCTGGGCGTCTTGATGCGCAGCTTCTTGATGAAGTCATCGGCGCGCTGCGCCTCCTGGCCGTGGCGCAGGAAGACACCACCGAGCAGGCCATGGCGGCGGCAGCTGATGTTGATGTTCTCGGCCACCGAGGAGTGGGCCAGGATGCCCTGCTCCTTGCGGTCCTCGGGGCACAGCACGATGCCGGCCGCGATGGCCGCGGATGGGCCGGCGGTGGAGACCTTCTGGCCGTCCAACAGCACCTCGCCGCCCCGGCGCGGGTCGGCGCCGTAGAGCAGGCGCATCAGCTCGCTGCGGCCGGCGCCCACCAGGCCGAAGAAGCCCAGCACCTCGCCGCCGCGCATCGCAAAGCTCAGCGGCTGGGGCAGGCGGGCGCTGTGCAGGCCGCGCGCCTCTAGGCGCATGGGGCCGTGCTGGCGCGTGCGGTAGTCGTAGATGTCTTGCAGCTCGCGGCCGACCATGTCGGAGATGAGGCGCTCGCGCGGCACGTCGGCCATCACGTCGTGCGTGACGATCTTGCGACCGTCGCGGAAGATGGTGCAGGCGTCGCACAGCTCGTAAAGCTCTTCCAGCCGGTGCGAGATGTAGATCAGCGTGCGGCCCTCGGCGCGCAGGCGCTTCACCAGCCGGAACAGGATCTCGGTCTCGCGGTGCGACAGGCTGCTGGTGGGCTCGTCGAAGGCAATGACCTTGGCATCCTGCATGACGGCCTTGCAGATCTCCACCATCTGGCGCTGGGCGATGGACAGGTCCGACAGGCGCGCGGCGGGGTCCAGCTCGACACCGATCGCCGCCAGTTGCTCGGCCACCAGCCGGCGCGCGGCCTTGTGGTCAACCAGGCCAAAGCGCGTCGGCAGGCGGCCCAGCAACACGTTCTCGGCCACCGTCAGCTCGGCCACGTATTGCAGCTCCTGGTGAATGATGGCCACGCCGGCGGCGATGGCGTCACCAGCGGACGTGAAGTGGCGCTCCTGGCCCTCCAGCAGCAGGCGGCCGCCGTCGGGCTTGTACTGGCCACCCAGGATCTTCAGCAGCGTGCTCTTGCCCGCGCCGTTCTCGCCGAGCAGGCCCATGACCTGGCCGGCATGCGCCTCGAAGCTCACCCCGTTCAGCGCCTTGACGCCGGGGAAGACCTTGCTGATGTTGTCGAACTGCAAGACAGCCATTTACAGACCCATTTGCTTTCTGAGCTCGGCCTGGTTTTGACGGGTCATCAGGGTGCCAGCGGTCAGGGTGACGGGCGGCGGCGCCTTGCCCTGGGTGGCCCATTCATAGACGAACACGGCCGTCTCGTAGCCGTGGCGCTTGGGGCTGATCAGCACCGTCCCGAAGAAGCCCGTCGGCGTGGGCTTGGTGAACTCGTTGAGTGCCGTCTGGCTGCCGCCGATGCCGATGGCCAGCATGGCGTCCTGCTTGATGCCGCGGCCTTCACCGGCGCGCACGGCGCCGAGTGCGGCTTCGTCGTTCAGGCCCACGGCCACCCAGCGCTTGAACTTGGCGTTCTTCGTGAAGGCGATGTTGGCGGCGTTGAAGGCGCTCTCGGTGTCGGTCTTGGCCTGCGGCGCGTCGACGACATTGCCTGCGGGCAGGCCGCCGGCCTTCAGCGCATCGATGGCGCCCATGGTGCGGTCGCGCGCCGTGGGCAGCTGGTCGAAGGCCACGCGCAGCGCGCCGACTTCGTCCAGCTTCCAGCCACGCGCCTTGATCTCGGCGATCAGCGCCTGGCCGACCTGCTTGCCGATCTCGTAGCCCGAGATGCCCATGTGCGGGATGTCGGCGATGGGCTTGCCGGCGCCATCAACGAGCTGGTCGTCCACGGACATGACCTTGAGCTTGTGGCGCTTGGCGGCGCGGTTCACGGCCGCGCCCAGCTTCACGTCAGGGGCGCAGATGACGAAGCCGACCGCCTTCTGGGCAGCCAGGTTGTCGATGGCAGCCATCATCTTCTCGCCGTTGGGGATGCCGATCTTGACGAGGGTGAAGCCCTTGTCCTTGGCGGCCTGTTCGGCGAACTTCCATTCGTCCTGGAACCAGGGTTCCTCGGCCTGCTTGACGAGGAAGCCGATCTTGACCGGGTCGGCGGCCTGCACCGCAAAAGGCGCGGCCATCAGGGCCAGCGTGAGAGCGCGTCGTTGGATCTTCATGGTCTTGTCTCCTAATCAATCTTCAAACAAGGTTTCAGGCACGCCCAGCGCCTTGGGCAAGTGCAGCCCGAACAGGCTGCCGGACAGCGGCTGCGCGGCGAGCGCGTCGCGGCCCAGCTCGGCGCGGGCGGTGGTGAGCATCAATTGGTCGCCGCCCTCACCGCCGATGGCGGGGCAGGTGGTGTGGGCGGCCGGGGCGTTCAGGACGCCCATCAGCTGGCCCTCGGGGTCGTAGCGTGCCACACGGCCGGCACCCCACTGCGCATTCCACAGGCAGCCTTCGGTGTCGATGACCGAGCCGTCGGGCCAGGCGTCGGCGCGGTCCATCTGCGTGAACTGGCGGACGTTGTCGACCTGGGCGGTCTCGGCGTCGTAGTCGCACTGCTGGATGCGCTGGCTCAGCGTGTCGCAGAAGTACATCGTGCGGCCGTCGACGCTGAAGCAGATGCTGTTGGCAATCGCCACCGCCGGCAGCGCCAGGCGGCGCAGGCCGTGGGGCAGCGAGAACTGGTAGAAGCTGGCGATGGCGCGCTTCTCGCGAGCCTCGTTCATCGTGCCGAACACGAAGAAGCCACGCCGGTCGGTGCGGCCGTCGTTGATGCGGGTGCGGGGCTCGGCGGCGTCCACCGGGGCCAGTGTCTGCAGCTGGTTCAGCTCCAGCTGCTCGCCCAGCGACGCGACGGCCACGCGCTTGGCCAGGCCCAGCAGCACGCGGCCGGAGCGGCAGTGGGCAAAGCTGCCCAGGCGGTCGGGAAGGCGGCAGAACTGCGGCCCGCCCACACCCGGGCGCCAGGCGAACAAGGTGGCCGCCTCGATGTCCGTCCACCACCAGCGTCCGGCATGCCACAGCAGACCCTCGCCGAGGGTGGTGCCTTGCGGCAGGGTCAGTTCCAGGTCACCGGTCAGTTTCATCAGAAGCTCAGGTTACGGAGGCGTTCCATTCCCTACCAATCGAATGTCCGGGCTTAACTATCCGGATTAGGAATACCTAAGGTGCGATGGCCACACGTCGCACCGTCAGCAGCCGGGCACCGCGCAGCTCGGCCACCTGGGTCTGGCCCGCGGCGAAGGCGGGGCGGTGGGCAGCGTCGATGTAGATCGGCGCATCGGCGCGCAGCGGCAGCACGCTGAGCTGCAGCTCGGCGCCCGGCTTCAGCGCGAACTGGCGCAGGCCGATCTCCCAGCGCTGGCCGTTGTAGTACCAGTCGTCCAGCATCTTGGTGCCGGCGAAGACGCGGCCGATGTCGCCGACGAAGTCCAGCTCCAGCAGCACGTCCTCGGCCTTGGGCGCCAGCTCGGCGGGCAGCTTCAGCGACCAGGTCGCGGCCGTGGCGAAGGCCTCGGGGATGGGCTGCACGGCCGCGTTGGCATTGCCGCCCTTCATGATGCGCGGCGCATTGCCGGCCTTGCGGGTGGCGGCGATGTGCAGCGTCGGCTGGGCGGAATCGCCCGCCAGCTCCAGGCGCTGCAGCAGGCCGTCCTGCTTGACCTGCAGGCCAGCCGCGCTCGGCTTGGGCAGGGCCGGGAAGACGGCGGCGCGCAGCGGCTGCGGGCCGACGCCGCGCAGCTGCAGCTTGCCGTCGGCCACCCAGGCCTGCTGCTCGCTGAAGACGAGGCGGCGCTGGCCGGCAATGTCCAGCACGCTCAAGCGTTCGACCTGCTCGGGGGCCAGCAACAGCACGCTGACGGCGCGGCCCTTGTTAGTGCCATCCGTGGTGCCGATGCGTTGCAGGCTGGCGTCGGGCTTGAGCGTCTTGATGCCATCCGGCAACGCGAACTCGGCAGGAATGCCGGCCGTCGTCGCGAAGACGTGGACGATGCCCTGCGCGCCCGCATCGACCCGCGTGACCAGCTGGGCCGTCGCATGGCGCAGCTTCACGCCGTCGAGGTCCAGGTTGATGGGCCAGATGAAATAGGCGCCGTTGGGGATGTCGACCGGGGCGCTCGGCAGCGTCACCGTGCCGCCCGGCAGCTGCACCTCGAAGCGCACACCGACCTGGGCGGGCATGGCGTACTGGCGCACATGGTTGTTGAAGAACAGGAAGCCGCTGTCGCCATTGCTGCGCACGGACCAGCGCGGCGTCTGCAGATCGTCCGGGTTGGCGGGCGAGCGTTCGGGCTGGCGCACGGTCATCGTCGCAAGCTGGGCACCGTAGTCGCGCAGGAAATAGTGGAAGGGGCGCAGCTTGGCGAGCACCGGTCGCTGCTGGCCGTCCGGGCCCAGCGGCGCCTGGAAGTCGTAGCTGATGCGCGGCGTGTCGTTGTAGCCGCCGCTCAGGGTGCTTTCCTCCAGGCCGGTGCCGCCCACACCGACCGGGTTGCGGCCGCCGTGGAACATGTAATAGCCGAACAGGTTCACGCCCGAGCCGATCTGCACCGGCAGCATGGCGGCGATGTCGTCGGGCGAGACCAGCGTGCGGCGGCGGTACATGGCCGGCAGGCCCGGGCCGTATTCGGCGCCGAGGAAGGGCACCTTGTCCTTGTCGGTCTCGGCGGTGCCGGGTGCGTGTGACTTGGTCTGCGCGCCCAGGTCGCCGCTGACGCGGGTGTTGAAGCGGAAGGCGTGTGTTTCCTTGGGTGGCAGCTCCTTGGCGCTGGCGGCCCAGGGCTCGTCGGGATAGCCGCCGAAGACCGGCGTGACCTCGCCGGACGGGTAGACCGTGCCGTCCCAGCCGGTGACGGTGTAGAGCGGCACATCCATGCCGGCCTTCAGCGCCAGCACCTTCAAGGCGCTGATGTGTTCCTCACCACGACCGGGGCCGCGGATGTTGTATTCGTTCTCCAGCTGCACGCCAACGACGGCGCCGCCGTCCTTCCACAGCAGACCCTTGATCTGCGCGCCGATCTCGGCATAGAGCCTCTCGACATGGCCCATGTACTCGGCGTCGTTGCTGCGCACAGGCATCTTGTCGACGACCCAGTCCGGGATGCCGCCGTAGCGTGCCTCGCCGTGCGCCCAGGGGCCCAGCCGAACCACCACCTTCAGCCCGGCCGCCTGGGCCAGTTGCACGAAGCGGCGCAGGTCGTGGTTGCCCTTCCAGTCGAAGCGACCCTGCTGCTCCTCGTGGTGGTTCCAGAACACGTAGCTGGCGACGATGTCGATGCCGGCGGCCTTCATCAGGCGCAGCTGATCGGCCCATTGCGAAGCCGGCGCACGGGTGTAGTGGTACTCGCCCATGACCGGCAGCCAGGGCTTGCCGTCCTTCAGCAGGTATTGGCTGTTGGCCGCCAGCGTCTCACCCTTGGGCGAGGTTGCCGTGCCCAACTTCAGGTGCCCGGTCAGCGGCGCGGCGACGGCGGCGCGGGCGTCGAGCTTGAGGGTGTCGGCGCCTGCCGTGGGGGCGAGCGCTCCCACCAGCAGCGCCGCGGTCAGCGAGCGGATGCGGTTCATGCTTGTCTCCGGGGTGTTTTGTTTTTTTATCGAATCAGAGCGCGCGCCAGGCTTGCACGAAGGCTCGTGCGCGCTGCGTGACTTCCGCCGCCGACAGGCCCGGGCTGTACAGCGCCGAGCCCAGACCAAAGCCGGCGGCGCCGGCCTTGACGTAAGGCGTCATGTTGTCGGGCGTGATGCCACCGACCGGCAGCAAGCGCAGCTCCTTGGGCAGCACGGCGCGCATGGCCTTGACGATGGAGGGCGTCACCAGCTCGGCCGGGAAGAGCTTGACCGCGTCGGCCCCGGCGTTGACGGCCGCGAAGGCCTCCGTCGGCGTGGCCGCACCGGGCACACAGAACAGACCACGCGCCTTGGCCGCACGGATGACTTCCACGTCGGCATGCGGCATGACGATGACCTTGCCGCCCGCCGCCTCGACGTCGGCCACGGCCTGCACGCTCAGCACCGTGCCGGCGCCGACGACGGCGTCCGCCGGCATGCGGCGCGCGAGGCGGGCGATGGAGTCCAGCGCGTTCGGCGAGTTCAGCGGCACCTCGATGACGCGAAAGCCTTCGGCATAGAGGGCGTCGGCAATCGCTTCGACCTCCTCGGGCTTGACGGCGCGCAGGATGGCGACGAGGGGGAGGTGTTTCAGGGCTGCGTCGAGCATGTTCAAGTGAGATTCATCGTTTGCGCCAGCTGCCACAGGCCGGCAGGCGCGGTGTTGTCGAGCTGCAGCGGCGCTGCATGACCGAAGCGGGTCAGCGCCTGGGCATAACGTGCGCACAGGGCCGGATCGCCGACAAGAGCTATGCGCCCCGGCGTAACCGCACGCAACTCGCTGGCGATCTCGTGGCCGATCAGCAGGCCGGAGAGGTAGTCGGGCAGCTGCTCGGCACCCAGCTGCTTGAACAGGCCCAGCGTGCGCACGGCGAACAGCTGGTGGGCGAGACCGCCCTCTTCCCGCGCGGCGTCCACGCCTTTCAGGAAGGCCTCGGGCGAGGCCGGCGAGCTGCCATCCGCCGGCATCAGCCGGGACAGCACGGAATGCTGGCGCAGCAGCGCAAACAGCTCACCGGTCATGTGGGTTGCGAAACCCGTGACCTTGCCGCCGCCGACGCGCGCCCATTTGGAATGCGTGCCCGGCAGCACCAGGCAGGCCTCGTCGGCCAGCTCCGGGTGCAGCGCCAGCGCGCCGACGATCTGCGTCTCCTCGCCACGCATGACGTCGGGCTGGGCCGCGTCGTCGACCAGGCCCGGGATGATGCTCAGGCTTTCATCAAGCTGCAGCACCTGGCTGGCCAGCGCGGCGGCGTCCGCCGGGCAACGCACATAGGCCGCCTCGCGCCAGCCGTACTGGCTGCCGACCATGCCGCAGGCCAGCAGCTCGACGCCCGGGTGATCGGCGCGCCAGTCGCCCACCAGAGCGGACAGCGCGCCGGCGTAGGCGTCGGCACCGCTCAACGTGGCCGCGCCGTCGTTGGACTGGCGCGTCTCCAGCACCTCGCCGCCGTCCCCGAGCAGGAAGGCACGCAGCCGCGTACTGCCCCAGTCCAGCGCGATCAGGCGTGCTTGCGCCATCACCACTCGGCCACAGAGCCGTCGGCGTGGCGCCAGACCGGGTTGCGCCAGTCGGACGCGGTCTTGCTGGCCTCGATGACGCGCTCCTCGTCGATCTCGACGCCCAGGCCCGGCTTGCGCAGCGGGTTGATGAAGCCGTTCTCGATGCGGAAGTCGTCCTTGTTCGTCACGAAATCCAGCAGCTCGGCGCCCTTGTTGTAGTGGATGCCCATGCTCTGCTCCTGCAGCACGGCGTTGTGGGAGACGAAGTCCACTGCCAGGCAGGACGCCAGCGCCACCGGGCCCAGCGGGCAGTGCGGCGCGAAGGCGACGTCGTAGGCCTCGGCCATGGACGCGATCTTGAAGCACTCGGTGATGCCACCGGCATGCGACAGGTCGGGCTGCACGATGGAGATGCCACCGGCCTGGAAGACGCGCTTGAAGTCGAAGCGCGAGAACATGCGCTCGCCGGCCGCCAGCGGAATGCTGGTGTATTCGGCCAGGCGCGGGTACTGCTCGGCCTGCTCGGCCAGCACAGGCTCCTCGACGAACAGCGGGCGGTAGGGCTCCAGCGCGCGCAACAGCGGCTTGGCCATCGGTGCGGCCACGCGGCCATGGAAGTCGATGCCGAACTCGATGTCGTGGCCGAAGGCCTCGCGGATCTCGGCGATGCGGGCCACGGCTTCGTCCACCTTGCGGGCGCTGTCGACGATGGCCAGCTCTTCGGTGCCATTCATCTTGAAGGTGTCGAAGCCGCCTTCGCGCAGGCGCTTGATGTCGCGGATGACGTCGGCCGGGCGGTCACCGCCGACCCAGGAATAGACCTTCATCTTGTCGCGCACCAGGCCGCCCAGCAGCTCGTAGACCGGCTGGCCCATGACCTTGCCCTTGATGTCCCACAGCGCCTGGTCGATGCCGGCGATGGCGCTCATCAGGATGGGCCCGCCGCGGTAGAAGCCGGCGCGGTACATGACCTGCCAGAGGTCGTTGATGCGGGACGGGTCCTGGCCGACGAGGTACTCCGACAGCTCGTGCACGGCAGCCTCGACGGTGCGCGCGCGCCCTTCGATGACCGGCTCGCCCCAACCGACGACGCCCTCGTCGGTCTCAATCTTCAGGAACATCCACCGCGGAGGCACTCGGTAGGTCGTCAGCTTCGTGATTCGCATGGGCTCATGGCTCGTTCAGGAACGCCACGAGCTTAGGAGGGGCATCTAGTTCTGAAATATTGTTTCTTTCGCTTGCGCTATATCCAGTTGATATAGAACAGCGGCCCAGCTCACCATGACAGTGCCATGTCACCCCTTCCAGCTACAGGGTTAACCCGTGTATAACTGGTGAAAACCCTTATACTGGACCTGTATCAACAATCAACAAAGGGAAAAAGATGGAACTGATCATCATCACTCTGGCCTTCTCGGTCGTCGCCGTCGTGGCCCAGTTCGCTGACTTCATGAGCCGCCGCGCTGCCGCCAACGCCATCGGCGCTTAAGCAGGTTTTCCGGCGCCACGGCGCCGACACCTAGTCCGGACGTATCTCGTCGATCAGGCGACGGACGTCAGCAAAATCAAACGGCTTGAGCAGGGCGCGCACATGCGGGCCGAAATCGCTCAGGTCGTTGCCCATCGGGTAGCCCGATGAAAACACCAGCCAGGCATCCGGCGCGCGCTTCAGGATGGCGCGCGCAAACTCGACGCCCGACATGCCGCACAGGCTCACGTCGGTGATGACGAGGTCGACGTCCTCCGGCACATAGCAGGCCAGCGCCTCCTCGGCGCCCGCGAAGGACTGCACCTTCAGCCCCTCCTCCTCCAGCATCCAGGTGATCTGCTCGCGCAGGTCGTCGTTGTCCTCCACGAAGAGGGCGCGCAGCGGCCGGTCCGCGCGCCGCCCGAGCTTCGCCACCGTGCGCACGAACTCGACAGGCGACACGGGCTTCTGCATGCAGCGCTGGTAGCCGGCGTCAAGGGCGGCGTCGCGGTCCTCCATGCGGACGAAGGCGGTGACGGCCAGGGCCGGCAGCGTGTCGGCGTCCAGGCCAAGGTCCTGGCGGACGCGGCGGATCAGGCCGTAGCCGTCCAGCTCGGGCATGCCCAGGTCGCTCAGCAGCACATCGAAGCGGTGCACGGCCAGCAGCGCCAGCGCCGCCTGCGCGGACTGCGCGGTCGTGACGACGGCGCCCTGCTCCGACAGCAGGCGCGCGTGCGCCTCCAGCACGTCGGCATGGTCATCCACCAACAAGACGCGCAGCCCGACGACCGAGGCGTCGCCGCCGCTGCCGTCGTCTGCGGCCGGCTCATGGCTGGAAAGGTTGTCGCGAGGCATGGCCGAGTGGCTGGCGCGCGGGAAGCGCACGACGAAGGCGGCGCCCTGGCCCGGGCCTTCGCTGCGCGCCAGCACCTCGCCACCATGCAGTTCGGTCAGGTTCTTGACGATGGACAGGCCCAGCCCCAGGCCGCCATGCACGCGCGCGGCGCTGTCGTCGGCCTGGCTGAAGCGGTCGAACAGGCGCGGCATGAACTCCTGGGCGATGCCCTGGCCGGTGTCGCTGACGCTGACCTCGACCGTCGCCTCATGCACCGCGGTGGCGAGCGTGACGGTGCCGCCGGCCGGCGTGAACTTCATCGCGTTGGTGACGAGGTTCATGACGATCTGCATGAGCCGGCTTGCGTCGCCCAGCACCTCGGCGGGCTTGGCGGCAGTCTCCAGCACGACGGCGTGCCGGCGCGACTGCGCGGTGGGCCGGGCCGTCTCTGCGGCGCCGTTGACGATCTCGTTGAGGTCGACCAGCTGCAGGTCCAGGCGCAGCTTGCCGGCAATGATGCGGCTCATCTCCAGCAGGTCGGACACCAGGAAGGACTGCGCCTGCGCGTTGCGCGCAATGGCCTGCACACCGCGCTGCAACGTGGTCGCCTCGACGCCGGGCTGGCTCAGCACATTGGCCCAGCCGACGATTGCCGCCAGCGGCGTGCGCAGCTCATGGCTGACGGCGGCAATGAACTGCTCCTTGGCATGCGCGGCGTGCTCGGAGGCACTGCGCGCCGCCTGCTCGGCGGCGAGCAGCCGCTCGCGGCGCAGTTGCAGCTCGCGGCGGTCGGTGATGTCGTGGAAGTAGACCGACAGGCCGTCGTCGGACGGGTAGCAGTGGAACTGCAGCCAGCGCTCCGCGCCCCCGCCGATAAGCGCCTCGAAGGACACGGCCTGGCGCCCGGTCGTCGCACGGCCGAACTCGGTGTCGAGGAAACCATCGCCGACGACGCCCTCGAAGCGCTGCCCGATCAGCTCCTCCGCGTGCCGCCCCAGCAGCAGCGCACCCTGCTCGTTGGCGTAGCCGATGCAGCCGTCGTGCTCGATGAGGAGCAGGCCGTCGGTGATGCTGCTCATCATGGCCTGCAGCTTGCGGTCGGCCAGCAGCAGCGCCTCGGAGCGTTCGCGCACGCGGCGCTCCAGCGTCTCGTTGAGCTCGCGCAGGCGCTCCTCGGCGCGGCGGCGCTCTTCCACCTCGGCCAGCAGCGCGATGTTGGCGCGCTGGACCTCCAGCGTCTTGCGGTGCAGTTCCGCGAACACCGCCACCTTGGAGCGCAGGATGGCCGGGTTCACCGGCTTGCTGAGGTAGTCCACCGCGCCGGTGCCATAGCCCTGCAGGCGGTGCTGGTCCTGATCGAAATAGGCCGTCAGGAAGATGATGGGCAGGTGCGCCGTCTTCTTGCGCTCCTTGATCATCTGCGCCAGCTCGATGCCGTTCATGTCGGGCAGCTGGATGTCCAGCACCATGACGGCGAACTCGTAGGCCATCAGCGCGCGCAGTGCCTGGTCGGCCGACTGCGCGCGGATGACGCGGTAGCCCGGGTCGTCGAGCACGCTCTCCAGCACGAGCAGGTTGGCCGGCTCGTCGTCGACGATCAGGATGTTCGTCGGCGGCAGCTCGCCGCCGGCCGGCGTGAACGGATCGGTAGACACGGTCATCAACGATGCAACCACACGCGCATCAGCGACAGCAGTTGCGCGGTGTTGACGGGTTTGGAGATGTAGTCACTGGCGCCGGCCTCCAGGCATTTCTCGCGGTCGCCCTTCATGGCCTTGGCGGTCAGGGCGAGCATGGGCAGGTTGCGGAAGTCGGGGTTGGAGCGGATCTCGCGCATGGTTTCGTAGCCATCCATGTCGGGCATCATGATGTCCATCAGCACGAGGTCGAGGTCGGGCGTCTGCTGCACGATGTCGATGGCGGTGCGGCCGCTGGTGGCGGTCATGACCTGCATGTCCTGGTTCTCCAGCAGCGTCGTCAGCGCAAAGATGTTGCGCGCATCGTCGTCGACGACCAGCACGCGGCGGCCGCGCAGCATCTCGGCGGCGCCGTGCAGCTTCTGCAGCACGTCCTGCTTGTCCTGCGGCAGTTCCGTCACCACGCGGTGCAGGAACAGCGCCGTCTCGTCCAGCAGCCGCTCGGGGCTCTGCACGTCCTTCAGCACGACGCTCTTGGCCAGCGTGCGCAGCTGCTTGCGCTCGGCGTCGGACAGGTCCTTGCCGGTGAAGACGACGACCGGCACGGTGGCCAGCGCCGGGTCGGCGTGCAGTTGCTGCAGCAGGCCGAAGCCGCTGACGTCGGGCAGGCGCAGGTCCAGCACCATGCAGTCGAAGCGCTGCTCCTGCAGCAGTTGCAACGCCTCGGCGCCGGTGCCAACGGCGACGAGCTCGATGTCCTGGTGGCCCAGCAGCTCGATGATGGCGCTGCGTTCGATCTCGTTGTCTTCCACCACCAGCAGGCGGCGCGTGCGCGGCACGGTGAAGTCGCGGATGCGGTCCAGCGCCGCCTCCATGCCTTCGCTGGTGGACGACTTGACGAGGTAGGAGAACGCCCCGTGGGCGAGGCCGTGGTTGCGGTCCTCTTCGGCGACGCTGAAGATCTGCACCGGGATGTGGCGGGTCGACGGGTCGAGCTTGAGCTGATTGAGCACCGTCCAGCCCAGCATGTCGGGCAGGAAGATGTCCAGCGAAATGGCCGTCGGCCGGAAGCGCCGCGCCAGCTCCAGGCCCGCGCCGCCCTTGAGCGCGACGAGGCCCTTGAAGCCGCGGTCACGCGCCAGGCCCAGCACGATGCGGGCGTAGTGCGGGTCGTCCTCGATGATGAGCAGCACCGAGTCGCCGTCGACGATGCTGTCGCGGTCGTCGGGCACCTGGGTCTCGCGCACCAGCGGCACGGTGGCGCGCATGTGCAGCGTCGTGTCGGGGGTGACCTGCGGGCGCGGCGCGCGGGCGCTGTCGGCGCCCATGAACTGCAGCGGCAGGAACAGCGTGAAGGTGCTGCCCTCGCCGTGGCGGCTGACGAGCTTGATCTCACCGCCCAGCAGCGTCGCCAGCTCGCGGCTGATGGCCAGGCCCAGGCCCGTGCCGCCGTACTTGCGCGAGGTGCCGGCGTCGGCCTGCTGGAAGGCCTCGAAGATGAGGCGCTGCTTGTCGGGCGCGACGCCGATGCCGGTGTCCTCCACCGCGAAGGCCAGCACCTGGGGCGCGGTCGACAGCAGCGGGTGGTCGACGCTCCAGCCCTCGCGGGCAATGCTGACGCGCAGCTCCACATGGCCATGTGCCGTGAACTTCACGGCGTTGGACAGCAGGTTCTTCAGGATCTGCTGCAGGCGCTTGGCGTCGCTCTCCATGCTGCGCGGCAGGTCATCGGCGAACAGCAGGCGCAGCGGCAGGTTCTTGGCCTCGGCGACCTGGCTGAAGTTGCGGTCGATGCTGTCGCGCAGAGACGCGAAGGGGATGTCCTCGATCTCGACGGTGACCGTGCCGGACTCGATCTTGGACAGGTCCAGGATGTCGTTGATCAGGTGCAGCAGGTCCGAGCCCGACGAGTTGATGTTGCGCGCGAACTCGGTCTGCTTGGTGCTGAGGTTGCCGTCGTTGTTGACGGCGAGCTGCTGGCTGAGGATGAGGATGGAGTTCAGCGGCGTGCGCAACTCGTGGCTCATGTTGGCCAGGAACTCGCTCTTGTACTTGGACGTCAGCGCCAGCTCGGCGGCCTGGTCTTCCAGCGCGTGGCGGGCCTGCTCCACCTCAGCGTTCTTGCGCTCGACCTCCTCGTTCTGCTCGGCCAGCAGGCGTGCCTTGGTGCCGAGCTGCTCGTTGGTTTCCTGCAGCTCGCTCTGGCGGGACTGCAGCTCCACCGTCAGCTGCTGCGACTGCGACAGCAGCGACTCGGTGCGCATCGTCGCCTCGATGGTGTTGAACACCGCGCCGATGCTCTGCGTCAGCAGCTCCAGGAAGGCCAGCGAGCCACTGCTGAAGGACTGCAGCGTGGCCAGCTCAATGACGGCCTTGGTCTCGCCCTCGAACAGCACCGGCAACACGATGACGCTGACGCGCGCCGCACGGCCCAGGCTGGAGGAGATGGCGACGAAGTCGGAGGCGATGTCCGCCAGCAGCACGCTGCGCTTTTCCAGCGCGCATTGGCCGACGAGGCCTTCGCCCAGCTTGATGGCGGGCATCAGCTCGACGCTGCCCGACTGTGCGTAGCTTGCCAGCAGGCGCAGCTGCGGCTGCTCGAGCCCTTGAGCGCCGGCCAGGTGATAGATGGTGCCCTGGTGGGCCTGCACCAGCGGCGCCAGCTCGGTCAGCAGCATCTGGCTGACGGTCTGCAGCTCGCGCTGGCCCTGCAGCATGCCGGTGAACCTGGCGAGGTTGGTCTTCAGCCAGTCCTGCTCGCGGTTGCGCTCGGTCGTCTCGCGCAGGTTGGAGATCATCGTGTTGATGTTGTCCTTGAGCTCGGACACCTCGCCCTTGGCGTCCACCTGGATGGCGCGCGTCAGGTCGCCCTGGGTCACGGCGGTGGCCACCTCGGCGATGGCGCGCACCTGGGTCGTCAGGTTGGCCGCCAGCAGGTTGACGTTGCCGGTCAGGTCCTTCCAGGTGCCGGCCGCGCCAGGCACATGCGCCTGGCCGCCCAGGCGGCCGTCCACGCCCACCTCGCGGGCCACGTTGGTCACCTGCTCGGCAAAAGTGGCCAGCGTGTCGGTCATGTTGTTGATGGTGTCGGCCAGCGCCGCCACCTCGCCCTTGGCCTGCACGGTGAGGCGCTGCGTCAGGTTGCCGTTGGCCACGGCCGTCACGACCTTGACGATGCCGCGCACCTGCTCGGTCAGGTTCGAGGCCATGAAGTTGACGTTGTCGGTCAGGTCCTTCCAGGTGCCGCCCACGCCGGCCACCTTGGCCTGGCCGCCCAGCTTGCCCTCGGTGCCCACCTCACGGGCCACGCGCGTGACTTCGCCGGCGAAAGCGTTGAGTTGGTCGACCATGGTGTTGATGGTGTCCTTCAGCTCCAGGATCTCGCCCTTCACGTCCACCGTGATCTTGCGGTTCAAGTCACCACGCGCGACGGCGGTCGTCACCTCGGCGATGTTGCGCACCTGGGCCGTCAGGTTGGCGCCCATGGTGTTGACCGAGTCGGTCAGGTCCTTCCACGTACCGCCCACGCCAGGCACCACGGCCTGCACGCCCAGGCGCCCTTCCGTGCCCACCTCACGAGCCACGCGCGTCACTTCAGACGCGAACGAGCGCAGCTGCTCCACCATCGTGTTGATGGTTTCCTTCAGCTGAAGAATCTCGCCGCGCACGTCCACGGTGATCTTCTTGGACAGGTCGCCGTTGGCCACCGCGATGGTCACCTCGGCAATGTTGCGCACTTGGTTGGTCAGGTTGGACGCCATCGAGTTGACGTTGTCGGTCAGGTCCTTCCACGTGCCGGCAACACCTGGCACCTGGGCCTGGCCGCCGAGCTTGCCCTCGGTGCCCACCTCGCGCGCCACGCGGCTCACTTCCGACGCGAACGCGCCGAGCTGCTCGACCATGGTGTTCATGGTCTGCTTGAGCTCCAGGATCTCGCCCTGCACGTCCACGGTGATCTTGCGGCTGAGGTCGCCGCGGGCGATGGCCGTCGCCACGTCGGCGATGTTGCGGACCTGGCCGGTCAGGTTGGACGCCATGGAGTTGACGTTGTCGGTCAGGTCCTTCCACGTACCGGCCACGCCGGGCACAACGGCCTGGCCGCCGAGCTTGCCGTCCGTGCCCACCTCGCGGGCCACGCGCGTCACCTCGGAAGCGAAGCCGTTGAGCTGGTCGACCATGGTGTTCAGCGTATTCTTCAACGCCAGGATCTCGCCCTTCACCTCGACGGTGATCTTGCTTGAGAGGTCGCCCCGCGCGATGGCCGTCGCCACGTCAGCGATGTTGCGCACCTGGCCCGTCAGGTTGGACGCCATGAAGTTGACGTTGTCGGTCAGGTCCTTCCACACGCCGGCCACGCCCGGCACGGCCGCCTGGCCGCCCAGCTTGCCTTCCGTGCCCACCTCGCGGGCGACGCGGCTCACCTCGGACGCGAAGCCGTTGAGCTGGTCCACCATCGTGTTGAGCGTGTTCTTTAGCTCCAGGATCTCGCCCTTCACGTCGACCGTGATCTTCTTGGACAGGTCGCCATTGGCCACGGCCGTGGCCACGTCGGCGATGTTGCGCACCTGGCCCGTGAGGTTGGACGCCATCGAGTTGACGTTGTCGGTCAAATCCTTCCACGTGCCGGCCACGCCGGGCACCTGGGCCTGGCCGCCGAGCTTGCCGTCCGTGCCCACCTCGCGCGCCACGCGGCTCACCTCGCCGGCAAAGCCGTTGAGCTGGTCGACCATCGTGTTGATGGTGTTCTTCAGCTCCAGGATTTCGCCGCGCACGTCCACGGTGATCTTCTTGGACAGGTCGCCGTTGGCCACGGCCGTCGTCACTTCGGCGATGTTGCGCACCTGGGCCGTCAGGTTGGTCGCCATCGCGTTGACGGAGTCGGTCAGGTCCTTCCAGATGCCGGCCACGCCGCGGCCCTGCGCCTGGCCGCCGAGCTTGCCGTCCGTGCCCACCTCGCGGGCCACGCGCGTCACTTCGGACGCGAAGCCGCTCAGCTGGTCGACCATCGTGTTGATGGTGTTCTTCAGCTCCGAGATCTCGCCGCGCACGTCGACGGTGATCTTCTTGGACAGGTCGCCGTTGGCCACCGCAGTGGTCACCTCGGCAATGTTGCGCACCTGGCCGGTCAGGTTGGAGGCCATGAAGTTGACGTTGTCGGTCAAGTCCTTCCACGTGCCGGCCACGCCCGGCACCTGGGCCTGGCCGCCGAGCTTGCCGTCCGTGCCCACCTCGCGCGCCACGCGGCT
>NZ_JBGCUM010000036.1:0-55389 GCF_054177665.1 Roseateles sp. P5_E8
GCCGTCAGCAGGCTCCCGGCCATGCGCGAGATATAGGTCTTGCCCGAGCGGGTCAGGATGGGTGTGCCCATCCACAGGCAGTCGCTGGCCGTCGAAGAAGGGATCGTGCTGGCGCGTCATCAGGACTTGCTAAATCAGGGCTTGCTGCGGGCGTCGAGCGCCAGGCGCTCGAACTCGCGCTCTATATCGCGCACCGTGGCCGGGATGTCAAACAGCGGCGAGCTGTGGCCGTGCTCGGCGAGGTAACGCTTGTAAGAAGCGGCGCGCGCCGGCTGGTTGCCGATCTGAACGGCGCGCTGCTCGTACTCCTCGATCGTCGTCGTGATCAGGTCCGGCAGGCCCACGGCCGTCAGCAGGCTCCCGGCCATGCGCGAGATATAGGTCTTGCCCGAGCGGGTCAGGATGGGTGTGCCCATCCACAGGCAGTCGCTGGCCGTCGTGCCGGCGTTGTAGGGGAAGGTGTCCAGGAACAGGTCGGCCACCGTGAAGCGGGCCAGATAGTCGGTCGGCTGGGCACGCGGCGCAAAGACGAGGCGCTCCGGGGCCACGCCCTCCTCAGCCGCCACGCGGTTGAGGTTGGCCTTGGCGAACGGGTTGTCCGCCAGCAGCCACAGCACGCTGCCTGGCACCTGGCGCAGCACGCGCATCCAGCAGCGCCAGACCTGCTCGCTCATCTTGTGGTTGTTGTTGAAGGCGCAGAAGACGAAGGCGTCCTGCGGCAACCCTGCCTCGGCGCGGGTCGGCGGCATGCTGGCCACGCGCTTGCGGTCGCTGACCTGGTAGCTGTTGGGCAGGTAGATCGGTTTCTCGGTGTGATACGGCAGCGACTCCGGCGGCATCACGAAGCGGTCGGCCAGGATCCAGTCCACGCCCGGCAGTGCCGACGTGGCGGGCAGGCCCAGATAGCTCACCTGGATGGGCGCGCCGCGGTGGGCCAGGATGCCCGGGCGGGCGCCGCTGGTCAGGCCCTGCAGGTCCACGAGCACGTCAATGCCCGCTTCGGCGATCAGCTCGGCGGCGCGGCGGTCGTTGACGCCGTGCAGCGGCGTGTAGCTGTCCATCGCCGCCTTCAGGCGCGCGCGCAGCGGCGTGCCGTCCTCACGGCTCCAGCTGAAGGCGTGGACTTCAAATCTGGCTCTGTCGTGCAGCTCGTAAAGCTCGGCCGACAGCAGGCCGACCGCATGCATGTGCAGGTCGCCGGACAGGTAGCCGACCTTGATCTTGCCCTCGCGCTTCCTGCCCTTGTGCAGCGGCGCATCGGTGACCTTCGCGACCTTCTCGTAGACGAAACGCTGGGCCGTCAGCAGTTGCAGGGCCGGATCGTCGCTTTCGTCCAGCATGCCCAGCAGCGAGGTGCTCATCAGCAACTGGTTGTGCGTGACATCGCCCACGGTCTTGTAGACCGGCCAGGCGCATTGCTTCTGGCGGATATGCACGTAATGCTGGGCCACGTCGCTCTGGCGCGGGTCAAGCTCCAGCGAGCGCACCATCAACGCCTCGGACTCGTCATAGCGCTTGAGCTGCTCCAGCAACCGGGCGGCGTTGTTGAAACCGTGCAGGCGCAGGCTCAGCGGCTCGGCGCCCAGGCTTTCGGGCGCTTCGTTCTCATACACGGTGCGCCATTCGGCCAGCGCCTCTTCCTCGCGGCCCTGGTGCTCCAGTTGATGGCCCAAGTTGAGGCGCGCCTGCGCGAAATGCGGCGCCACGCTCAAGGCCATGCGGTAAACGCTCTCGGCTTCGACATGACGGCGCTGGTCGCCCAGGATGGCGCCCCAGTTGAAACAGGCCACGTAGCGCAGCGGCGAGGGAGTGGCGGCGACCCAGCTTTGGTAGAGCACGCAGGCCGCGTCGGCGGCGCCCGCCTGCTGCAGGCGCGACGCGGCGTCCATGACCTGCGGCAGCGGCCATTGCCCGCTGCGCGCCAGCTCCAGCCATTGCTCAACGAGCGCAAGGCCTTGAGGCTGGGCGGTAGGAGGTGTCGACATGTCCATGCGGCGGGCGGCGAGAGCGGATCGTCTGCCGATTTTCAAGCCGCAGCGGCCCGGAAGGCGCGGGGAATAGGCTGCGGAATGCGCAGCATTTCCCGCCCGGGCCACCTCAAACTGGGGAATCAACCGCCCAGATAGTCCCCTTTGCCCAGCGGCACGCCGGCATGGCGCAGCAACGCATAGGTCGTGGTGGCGTGGAAGTAGAAGTTGGGCAGTGCGAAATGTCTCAGATAGTTCAGGCCGTCGAACCGGCGCGGGTCGCCGGTGCGGCGGGGGATGACGATCTCGCGGTCCTCGCTGCCTTCAAAAGCCTCGGCCGGCACAGACAGCACGTAGTCGAGGGTCTTCTTGATGCGCACTGTCAGTTCGTCCAGCGTGGCCTCGCTGTCCTCGAACTTGGGCGCCTCCTGGGCTGCGAGCCGCGCCACGCAGCCCTTGGCGGCGTCACTGGCGATCTGGATTTGGTTCTTGAACGGCAGCATGTCGGGCGACAGCCGCAGCGTCAGGTAGACATCGGTCGAGAACTTCTTCGCCTCGGCGTGGGCCTTGGCCGCCTCCAGCCAGTTCAGCATGTTGCCCAGCATCTTGGCAAGGGCGGGCACGCTCGCGGCGTGCATGGAAATCGTCGTCATCGGGTTGTCTCCTTGAGGGAAACCGATGGTAGCCATGCCGCCCAAAGCCCTGCGATGCACGCGGCACAATGAACCAAGCTATGAATGTCATCATCCTCGACGACTACCAGGACGCCGTGCGCAAACTGCGCTGCGCGGCCAAGTTGGAACCGCTGAACGCCAAGGTGTTCACCAACACGGTCAAGGGCATAGGCCAGCTGTCCGTGCGGCTGCGCGACGCCGAGGTGCTGGTGCTCGTGCGCGAGCGCACCGCCTTTCCGCGGCAACTGCTCGAAAAGCTCCCCAAGCTCAAGCTCATTTCGCAGACCGGCCGCGTCGGCAGCCACATCGATGTGGAGGCCTGCACGCGGCTGGGCATCGCCGTCGCCGAGGGCGTGGGCAACCCGGTGGCGCCGGCCGAGCTGACCTGGGCGCTCATCATGGCCTCCATGCGCCGGCTGCCGCAGTACATCGGCAACCTCAAGCACGGTGCCTGGCAGCAGGCTGGGCTGAAGGCGGCGTCCATGCCGGCCAACTTCGGCGTCGGCATGGTGCTGCGCGGCAAGACGCTGGGCATCTGGGGCTACGGCAAGATCGGCCAGCTCGTGGCCGGCTACGGCCGCGCCTTCGGCATGCAGGTGATGGTCTGGGGCAGCGAGGCCTCACGCCTGAAGGCCGAGGCCGACGGCTACCAGGCGGCACCCAGCCGCGAGGCCTTCTTCTCCGAGTCCGACGTGCTGTCCGTGCATCTGCGCCTGTGCGACGCCACGCGCGGCATCGTCACGCCCGAGGACCTGGCGCGCATGAAGCCGACTGCGCTGTTCGTGAACACCTCGCGGGCCGAGCTGGTGGTGGAAGGCGCGCTGGTGTCGGCCCTCAACCGTGGCCGGCCCGGCATGGCGGCCATCGACGTGTTCGAGAGCGAGCCCATCCTGCAAGGCCACCCGCTGCTGCGGCTGGAGAACGCCGTCTGCACGCCGCACATCGGCTATGTGGAGCAGGACAGCTACGAGCTCTACTTCGACGCGGCCTTCGACAACGTGCTGAACTTCATCAAGGCCCAGCCGACCCACCTCGTCAACCCCGAGGCGCTCAAGGTTCACCGGTGAACCGCCCCGAATCCTTGGGTGAGCTCTTCGTCGCCTTCACGCGGCTGGCGCTGCAGGGTTTCGGGGGTGTGCTGGCGGTGGCGCAGCGGGAGCTGGTCGAGCGGCTGAACTGGCTGAGCAAGGAAGAGTTCGTCGAGATGCTGGCCATCGCCCAGGTGCTGCCGGGGCCCAACGTGGTCAACCTGTCGCTGATGGTCGGCGACCGCTTCTTCGGCACCCGGGGCGCTATTGCTGCGCTGGCGGGCATGCTGGCAGTGCCGGCCGTCATCGTGCTGGGCCTCGCCGCCGCCTACGGGGAGTTGTCACAGCACCCCGTGGCCGTCAATGCGCTGCGCGGCATGGGCGCCGTGTCGGCCGGGCTGGTGCTGGCCACCGGCATCAAGCTGCTACCGGCACTCAAGCAGAACCCCATGGGCCGGGCGACGGCGCTGGGCCTGGCGCTGGCCGCCTTCGTGCTTATCGGCCTGCTGCGCTGGCCCCTGGTCACCGTGCTGGCCGTGGTGGGCGGCGGTGGCATGGCCCTGGCCTGGCGGAAGCTCCGATGAGCCTGCCCTTCGATTTCGGCAGCCTGTTCCTGCACTTCCTGGTGCTGTCGCCGATGTCCATCGGCGGCGCGATCACGACGGTGCCGGAGATGCACCGCTACCTCGTCGTCAACACCGGCTGGCTGAGCGAGACCGAGTTCACCACGTCCATCGCGCTGGCCCAGGCCGCGCCGGGGCCCAACATCCTGTTCGTCGCCGTGCTGGGCTGGAACGTCGCCGGCCTGGCCGGCGCCGCCACGGCCATGGCCGGCATCATGCTGCCGTCGACGTTGCTGACGCTGACCGCCACGCGCTGGGCTCGGGCCAACCGCGAGCACATCGCCGTGCGTGCCTTCGCGGTCGGCATGATGCCGCTGACGCTGGGGCTCATCATCGCCACCGGCTGGCTGCTGGCCCTGCCCTTCCTGCGCGCCGACGACCACCGCTGGGGCACGCTGGCGCTGATCGCCGTCACCGTGCTGCTGACGCTGAAGACGAGGCTGGGCCTCGTCTGGATGGTGCTGGGTGGCGGCGTGCTGGGTGCGCTCGGCTTCGTTTAGACGCCGATGCCGGCCTGCACGGTCGCCGAGCGCTTGCTGACGGGCGCCGTACCCAGCGTGACCTGGGCATAGACCTCGTCGGAACGCGGCATGTAGATGGGCGTGTTGATGTCGGCCCAACCGACGATCTCCTTGCCGCTGTCCTCGTCGAGCTTGGCCGTGTCGATGGCCCGCTTCTCGGAATAGCTGACGGCGCCGGCGGCCAGCACGGTGACGGCCTTGTAGGAGCGCAGCAGGATGCCGCCGCTGACCCACATGAAGGTGCTGATGAGGTCGTCGGCGGTGGTGTCGCCTGAAGGCAGGTTGTCGCCGGACAGGTCCTCGCCGTAGAGCTTGATCTCCAGGCGATAGGTGCGGCCGACGTCGCTGGCATCGAAGTTCATCGTGCCGGCGACGGTCACATCGCGCTTGTCGCCGGTGGTGCTACCGAGGGTGACGGTGGGGGTGGAAAGTGTGGCCATGACGGGCTCCTTGAATCAGTAGTGGCTCGCCAGGGATCGGCTTGCCTGCCTGTACTGACGCAAGGGCGTGCCCGCAGGGATCAGCGCATCGTTGGTGAAAGTTCACCCTGCGCCGACGCCGCCCGGCCGAAATGCCGCGGGCGGGCGGCCCAGCAGCCGCAGGAAGGCTCGCCGCATGCGCTCGGTACTGCCGAAGCCGCAGTCCAGCGACACCCGCAGCACCGACGCTGACCCGCCCTCCAACGCCGCGCGCGCCGCTTCCACGCGCAGCCGCTCCACCGCCTGCGCGGGCGTGGCGCCCGTCTCGGCGTGAAAGCAGCGCGCAAAGTGGCGCGGGCTCATGCAGGCCCGGGCGGCCAGGTCCTCCACGCGATGGTCGCGCCGCAGGTCACGCCGTACTTCGTCCAGCAGCGCGCCGAAACGGCCGTCCGGGCGCTGCAGGTCCAGCAGCGGCGAGAACTGCGACTGCCCGCCGGGCCGCCGCCGCTCCACGACGAGATGGCGCGCGGCCTCGCGCGCAACGTCTTCGCCGTGGTCGTGGGCCAGCAATGCCAGGCAGAGGTCGATGCCGGCCGTCATGCCGGCACTCGTCCAGAGTTCCGGCAGGCCAAGCTGGCGAACTGCGGGCTCGCGGACGTAGATGCGGTCGGGCCGCAGGCGCACGGCGGGAAAGTCGGTGGCGAACTGCCGGCTGCGCGACCAATGCGTCGTGGCCGTGCGCTCATCCAGCAGGCCGGCGGCGGCCAGCACCAAGCTGCCGCTGCAGATGCTGGCCACGCGCGCGCCCGAGCGGCTGGCCCGGCGCAGCCAGGCCACCAGGCGGGCGTCGCTGCACGCGGCGTCCACGCCATCGCCGCCGATCACCATGACCAGGTCCAGATCTCCCAGCCGGCGTGGCAGCCCCTGCACCGGCCACGCCACGCCGGCGGAGCTGCGCACCGCAGGTCCTGCGCTGGCCACCAGGCGCCAGTCGTAGCTGCCGGGCAGCGCCAGCCTGGCCAGTTCGAACACGGCCATCGGGCCGGCCAGGTCCAGCTGCTGGAAGCCGGGAAAAAGCACGAAGGCGATGCGGCAGGTCATGTTGGCAGAAAAGGTGGGAACTGCGTCATGGCGGCCATTGTCAGGCCGCCCCAAACTGCCGGCCATCGACAACGAAGGACGCGCCATGAGCGACCCCGGCCACGACCTCATCACCATCACCCGCAGGACCGACACGGTCTTTGTCGAAGGCGATGGCGCCTGGATGACGGACGAGAACGGCAAGCGCCACCTGGACCTGGTACAGGGCTGGGCAGTGAACTGTTTGGGCCACAGCCCCGCACTCATCACGCAGGCCCTGCTGGCGCAGTCCCAGCGGCTGCTGAACCCAAGCCCGGCTTACTACAACCGGCCGCTGCTGGACCTGGCCAAGCGGCTCGTGGACCTGAGCTGCTTCGACCGCGTCTTCCTCGCCAGTTCGGGCGCCGAGGCCAACGAGGGCGCGGTGAAGCTGGCGCGGCGCTGGGGCAGCCGCATGCGTGGCGGCGCGCACGAGATCATCGGCTTCGAGCAGGCCTTCCACGGCCGCACGCTGGCGATGATGAGCGCCTCGGGCAAGCCGGGCTGGGGCGAAATCTATCCACCCATGCCCGCCGGCTTCGTGAAAGCGCGGCTCAACGACATCGCCTCGGTGGAGCGCGCGATGACGCCGCACACGGCGGCCGTGATGATCGAGTTCGTGCAGGGCGAGGCGGGCGTCGTCCTGGCCGACCCGGGCTTCGTGCGCGAGCTGCGCGCGCTGACGGCCGAACGCGGCGTGCTGCTGATCGCCGACGAGGTGCAGACCGGCATCGGCCGCTGCGGCCAGGCTTTCGGCTACGAGCACTTCGGCATCGAGCCCGACGTGATGACGCTGGCCAAGGGCCTGGGCGGCGGCGTGCCGCTGGCGGCGCTGTTGTGCAAGGAGGCCTTCAACTGCTTCCTGCCCGGCGACCAGGGCGGCACCTTCTGCGGCAACCCGCTGATGGCGGCGGTGGGGCTGGCCGTGGTGAACGAGGTCTGCCGGCCCGACTTCCTCGCAGTCGTACGCGCCCGCGCAGAACAGCTCTCTATCGGCCTGCAGGCCATCGCGCGCGACCACGGCCTGGTGGGCGAGCGTGGCGTCGGGCTCCTGCGGGCGCTGGTGCTGCCATCAGACAGCGCGAGCGAGGTGGTGGCGGCCGCACAGGCACTGGCGCCGGTGGGCCTGCTGCTCAATGCGCCGCGCCCTCACCTGATCCGCCTGATGCCGGCGCTGAACATCAGCGCAGCCGAGGTGGACGAGGGGCTGGCGCTGCTGCGCCGGGCGCTGCGCGAGGTGCTGGGCTGAAGAACTTAGCCCTGCGTGGTCCCGAAGATCTTGTCGCCCGCGTCGCCCAGGCCCGGGATGATGTAGCCGACCTCGTTCAGATGGCTGTCGATGGCCGCCGTCCAGCAGCGCACATCGGGGTGGGCCGCTTCAAGCGCCTTCACACCCTCCGGCGCCGCCACCAGCACCAGCGCGCGCACGTCCTTGCAGCCGCGCGCCTTCAGCAGGTCGACCGTCGCGATCATGCTGCCGGCCGTGGCCAGCATCGGGTCGATGATCAGTGCCGTGCGCGAGTCCAGGTTGCCGACGAACTTGTCGAAGTAATTCACCGGCTTGAGGGTCTCGTGGTCGCGGGCCAGGCCGACGACCGACACCTTGGCGTTGGGCAGGATGTCCAGCACGCCGTCCAGCATGCCCAGGCCCGCACGCAGGATGGGCACGACCGTGACCTTGCGACCCGCGATCTGGTCGATCTCGGCGGGGCCGCTCCAGCAGTTGATCGTCGTCTTCTCCAGCGGGAAGTCGGCCGTCGCCTCGTAGCAGAGCAGCCGCGCCACTTCGCCGGTCAGCTCGCGGAACTTCTTGGTCGAGATGTCCGCCTCGCGCATCAGGCCGATCTTGTGTTTGACCAGCGGGTGCTTGACTTCGATGACGGCCATGACGGGAACTCCCAGTTTTTCTAAACAGTCAGAATTATCYGCGCTGGCGCAGCGCCTCATACAGGCAGACACCCGAGGCCACCGACACATTCAGGCTTTCGACCGCGCCGGCCATCGGGATGCGCACGAGTTCGTCGCAGGTCTTGGCCGTCAGTTGCCGCATGCCCTCGCCTTCGGCGCCCATCACGAAGGCGATGGGGCGCTTGAAGTCGACGTCGTAGATGGAACGCTCGGCCTGGTCCGAAAGGCCAACGACCCAGATGTCGCGCTCCTTCAGCTCATTCAAGGTCCGTGCCAGGTTGGTGACCATCAGATAGGGCACGGTCTCGGCCGCGCCGCTGGCGACCTTGGCCACCGTGGCGTTCAGGCCCACGGCGCGGTCCTTGGGGGCAACGACGGCATGCACGCCCGCGCCATCGGCCACACGCAGGCAGGCACCGAGGTTGTGCGGGTCGGTCACGCCGTCCAGCACCAGCACCAGCGGCGGGCCTTCCACGGCGTCGAGCACGTCGTCCAGCGAATGCGGCTGGGCCAGCGCCTGCACGCGGGCGACGACGCCCTGGTGGCGCGTGCTGCCAGCGATCTGGCCCAGGCGCTCGTCGTTGCTCTCCACGAGCTTGGCGCCGGCCTCCTTGGCGCGCTCGACGAAAGTACGCATGCGCTGGTCGCGCCGCGATGGGTCGAAATGGACCTCGGCGACCGAAGCGGGGTGGGTCTTGAGGCGGACGGTGACGGCGTGGAAGCCGAACAGGACGGACTTGGGGGAACTCATGGCCGCATTGTCGCGGGCTGCTGACGCCGCGCGTTCTCCATGACGTTGACGAAGCTGTCGGTCCAGAGCCGCGCCTTGTTCTTCGCCAGATGGTCCAGCAGCGCGTCGTGCGCCTCACGCGTCACGCTCAGGTGTTCGGCACCCACGCCGTGGAACAGCAGATGCACCATCGCGTGCTGAGCGGCCGCCTTCTCGACCAGGGCAATCAACTGCTCGGCGGTCCAGCCCTCGACGAAGTACACCGGCACGGCATAGGGGTCGAACGCGTCAAGGTCGGTCACCATCGCCGGGTTGGCGGCGCGGTAGGCGACGAACTGTGGCTGCAGCGCCTTGACGAAGTCCTGGCCGCCGGCCTTCAGGTCCAGGCAGGGCGGTGTGAAGGTCCGCTTGGTCTTGCCGTCCAGCGATTGCAGCCAGGTGTTGGCCGCGAGGATGTGCTCCTGCACCTGGGCCGGCGTCTGCTTGTCCAGGTCGCGGTGCGGCAGCACCCATTCCCGGCCCGGCCCCTTGGCCGAGCAGCCATGGAAGAGGCTGTGGTTGCCCAGTTCGTGGCCCGCGGCTGCGGCCGCCTTCCATTCGTTCTGGCGAGCGGGGAAGGTAGGCCCGTTGATGGGGATGTAGAAGCTGGCCCGCAGGCCGCGCTTGTTGAGCGCCGGCACGACGTGGTCGAGCTGGCTGTCCAGCGCGTCGTCATAGCCCAGCGTGACGGCCGCCTGTGCGCCGCCCGGCCAGTTGAAAGGCGCCGCTGTAGCGGCCACCGCGGCGAACAGGCCAAGCGCGGCCAGCATCATCTTTTTCATCTTTGTGTCTCCTCAACGAAGGGATTGAACGGCCATCAGCGCGGCTATGAGCACCGGCTGATGGACCATGTAGAAGCTCAGCGACCAGCGCCCCAGCACGGCCAGCGGCCTGGGCGCCGTGCCCTGCCAGAGCTGAGGCCGCATGCGCGTGGCGACAAAGCCCAGCAGCATGGCGCCCAGCCAGGGCAGCACGGGCACGTAGTCCTCGGTGATGGGCTTGTGCGTGACGAGGCCGAGCCAGTCCGTCCAGCGCGTGTCAAACGCCGGGTGCTGCACGAACTGTGGCAGCGCGATGGCGGCCACGGCCAGCGCCAGCAACGCCGCGTTGGGCAGGCGCGCCAGGCCCAGGCGCAGCAGCAACAGCATGGCGGCAATGCCGTGCAGCACGCCAAAGCTGATCCAGCTGTTCGGGAACATGAACCACGAGCCCGCCGTCACCAGCAGCGCGCAACCCGCCACCTGGACCCAGCGCTTCCAGAACCGCTCCCGGCTCTGACCGTTCACCATCGCCAGCGCCTGTCCGCCACCCGCGCAAAACAAAAACAGGCTGACGATGCAGGTGCGCTGCCACGTCCAGACCGGGTCGCGATAGAAATCCTGGCTGATCCAGCGGAAGTAGCTCAGGTCGAAGCCGAAATGGAAGGCTGCCATCCAGACGATGGCCAGGCCGCGCAACGCGTCGAGACGGTCGGAGCGCTTGGGTTTGGAATCGGCAACAGCCGGCAGCATGAAGGTCAGCGGGGTGAGGAAGCGGCGGGATTCTGACCGCTCTGCGACTGCTGCTGGCGCCGCGCCAGCCGCTCCTCGGCAATGCGGCGGCGGGCGATGCGCTCGCCCTCGTCCGGGTCAGCCGCGCTGTGCATGGCTTCGGCGCGCTGCCGGGCATCCTGGCGCACGCGGTCGCTCAGCTGGGTCTGCGCGGCCTGGGCCTCGCGGCTGATGTCCCAGTCGGCATCGGTGTAGCGGCCCTGACCGTTGCGGCACTGGCGGGCGCGACGCACCTCGTCCTGCATGAACTGCCGCTCGGCGTCGCCCAGCGTCGTCGAGTTGCCGCGCGTCTGCATGCCGCGGATCTCGCCGTCGCCCGGGCAGGCATTGCCCGGGGGCACCAACGGCACCAGCGGCACGGGAGCCGGCGGGCGGCCCATGGCGGCATCGACGACCTCGGGCTTCATGGCATCCACCACATTGGGCTGAAGGTTGCGCCCTGGCACCGGCTGGCCGGACTGTGGGCAGGGCTTGTCGCTGAAGACCACCTTGCCGCCCGCGTCGCACTTCCAGACCTGCTGCGCCCAGGCACTTGACACCGACAGGCACAGCGCCAGGCACAGCGTCAGGCCCACGCCCCTTCGCGTCATCGCCAGCCCCTTGTCTCCGACCAAAATGTGCCCCATCGCAACCGCTCCTTCGCCCGCTTCATGTCCAAGCGTCTGCTCGCTCTGGCCCTCATCGTATGGCTARCCACCGGCCCCGCCGTAGCCCAGAACAAGGCTGCCCAGCCGCGTGCCGTCAGCGCCCGTGGCGCGTTGGACGCCGAGGAGATGAACAACATCGGCGTGTTCAAGCGCGTGTCGCCGTCGGTCGTGCACATCACGACGCTGAGCGTGCAGCGCGACTTCTTCTCGCTGCGCACCAGCGAGCAGCCCAGCGGCACGGGCACCGGCTTCGTCTGGGACGACGCCGGCCACATCGTCACCAACTTCCACGTCATTCAGGGCGGCGACCGCGCCACGGTGACGCTGGCCGACCAGAGCAGCTACCCGGCCAGGCTGGTGGGCGCCTTCCCCGACCGCGACATCGCCGTTCTGCGCATCGAGGCGCCGCGCGACAAGCTGCCGGCCATTGCGGTGGGCGCCAGCCGCGACCTGCAGGTGGGCCAGAAGGTCTACGCCATCGGCAACCCCTTCGGGCTGGACCAGACGCTGACCACCGGCATCGTCTCGGCGCTGAACCGCGAGATCGAGTCGGTCACGCGGCGGACGATCAAGGGCGCCATCCAGACGGACGCGGCCATCAACCCGGGCAACTCGGGCGGGCCACTGCTGGATTCCGTCGGACGGCTGATCGGCGTCAACACGGCAATCTTCAGCCCGAGCGGGGCGAGTGCCGGGATCGGGTTTGCCATTCCGGTGGACGAGGTGAACCGCATCGTGCCGAGGTTGATCCGAGACGGGCGCTTCATCCGCCCGGCGCTGGGGGTCACGTCGGGGCCGCCGAACCTTGCCCAGGCACTGGGGGCGCCCAAGGGCGTGCTGCTCGTCAACGTGGCGGACGGCAGCCCGGCGGCGGCGGCAGGGCTCAAGCCGTTCGGGCGGGACCGCAGCGGGCGCATCGTACAGGGCGACGTAATCACCGCCGTCGATGGCCAGGCGGTGGCGGACCTGGACGACATGCTGTCACTGCTGGAGACGCGGCAGATCGGGGAGAAGGTGACCTTGACGGTGTGGCGGGCGGGGCAGACGAGGAAGGTGGCGGCGACGCTGGGGAGTTCGGACTAACCGCAAGGGCTCTTCTTGCATGCCTACACGTCGTTCCTGCACGTTTGCGGAACTCAACCTCAGCGACAATCACTTCTCCAAACACATCAAAGTAATATGGAAAATTTGCTTGCCGCCTTGGGCGCCAATGCTCTTATTCTTGGCGCACTTACCTATTTGGTGAAATCTTTCATAGGTTCTCGCTTGGAAAGAGACTTGATTGAATTCAAGAGTGCCATTGAGAGAAAAGCATCCACGGAGATTGATAGGTTTCGTTCTCAGCTCGAAAAAGATCGACTCCGAATGCAAATTTCATACGGCGGCATTTTCGAGAGGCAAGCAGATGCAATACTTGCTCTTTATGGCGCGGTGGTTGCCTTGGAGCGAGGAGCAAGCGAAGCGATACATCTGAGCGGCACCCCACAAGAACGCCGCAACAAATTTGAAATACCTCTATGGGAATTGCGTAGAACGATCATTGACAAGAAGATCCTTTTGCCACCAGATGTGGACACAGCAATAGAGGCATTTCTCGCGAGACTGCCGCGAGCTGTGCGTACTTATATCTCCGCTGAAGCGCGAGACATGTCGAGACTCGCACCGTCAGAAATGGATAAACTGTTTGAACAGCAGGATAGGGCCATGGAAATTATCGAAAATGAAGTACCGGCACTTCGTGGCAAGCTTGTTGCCGAAATGCAAAAGGTAATTGGCGTGGTCGCCAATGAGTTCTAATTACAAAGAACTCAGCGAAACCCTCTCTATAAAGTAATACACCGGATGCGGCGCACGCCGCCTCGGATCACTTGACATACACACAGGACACCCCATGGGCGCGCAATGGAAAGCCAAACACAAAGACATCGCCGCCAATGCCAAGGGCCGGCTGTTCGGCAAGCTGTCCAAGGACATCATGATTGCCGCCCGCCACGGCGCTGACCCCAAGGACAACGCGCGGCTGCGGCTGGTGGTGGAGCAGGCGCGCAAGGTGTCCATGCCCAAGGAGACGCTGGACCGCGCCATCAAGAAGGGCGCCGGGCTGACCGGCGAAGTCGTCCACTTCGAGCAGGCCATCTACGAGGGCTTTGCGCCGCACCGCGTGCCGGTGATGGTGGAGGTGCTGACCGACAACGTGAACCGCGCGGCGTCGGACATGCGCGTGCTGTTCCGCAAGGGCCAGCTCGGCACGTCGGGCTCGGTGAGCTGGGACTACGACCACCTCGGCATGATCGAAGCCGAGCCCGCCACGCCCGGCGCCGATGCGGACACCGCTGCCATCGAGGCCGGCGCGCAGGACCTGCTGCCGGCGGACGAGGACGGCATCACCGTGTTCCTCACCGAACCGACCGACCTCGACCTCGTCAGCCGTGCCCTGCCGGCGCAGGGCTTCACGGTGCTGAGCGCCAGGCTGGGCTATCGGCCCAAGAACCCGGTCGACCCGGCGAGCCTGAACGCCGAGCAGTTGGAAGAGGTTGAGAGCTTCCTGGCCGCGCTGGACGACAACGACGACGTGCAGCACGTGTACGCCGGGTTGGCGGGCTGATTCACCCAGCGGCGCCTTTTCGCCGTACCAGCCGCACCAGCCGCAGGCTGGCGAGACCGGCCAGGCCGGCCAGCATCAGCGCCCAGCTGCCGTTCTCCGGCACCGCGTTCACCGCCAGCCCGCGGGCCGACGTCAGCGTGTAGCCGTCCGGCAGCGAGTACTCCACGCGCGCGGTGAAGCTGAGGGACGTGTTCAAGGTGGACAGCGCGAACTCGAAGCCGCGCTCGAAAGGCGTGCCGACCACTGCGGTGAACGAGGCCGAGTCGACTCGATGAAGGCTGGGTTGCGTGACACCGCCACCGAACGTGGCGGTGCGGCCGAAAGCGAGCACATCGCGCGCCGAGTCGTTGCTGATCCGGTCTGCGATCGAGTTGGCCGAGGCGCTGGGCGCCGGTGAGCGATTGCCGCTGATGAAGATGTAGTTCGTGAGCACCAGACCGGGAGCGCTCCGCACCGACGTGCCGTCGATGGTGACCGTGACGCCGACATTCACCGTGGCGGTGGGGCCCGTGATCAGGAACTGGTCGAACTGGACGGCATCGAAGGAGACCGTAGGCGCCGTGCGGGCCGTCGTCGCTGACAGGCTCATGTCCACCCCGTTGACCCATAGCCCGCCCGGCGGACGGCCGCAAGGCCGCGAGCAAGCCGCTGGAACTGCTGCGTTATCTGGCCTGCCGAGGCACCGAGGTCGCATCGACGGAGGTGGTGGCCCGCGAGCTGTGGCCCGGCGATGGGCGGGAAGGTCGGCAAAAGGCCTTTGAAGTGACCGTCGCGCGGCTGCGCCGCTTGCTGGCCCACGACGCGGCCTTGCTGGTGCAAGACCATGGCATACGCCTGAACCCGGACTGCGTCTGGGTCGATGTGCAGGCCTTGAACGACCACCTGACGGCGCACGAGCATGCCCCTGCCGGCAGTGCGGCCGCCATGCTGGCCTTGGCCGCCGCACTCAACCTCTACCGCAGCGCCTGCCTGACGCTCAGCGAGCAGCCCTGGGCGCTGGCCGCCGCCGAGCGCTGGCGGACCCGCCTGGCGGCGGCGCTGCTGCGTGAGGCGCGCGACGCGAGCCTCGACCCTGCCCGAGCCCGGGAATTGCTGCTGCGGGCCCAGTCGGCCGACCCCGGCATCGCCCGCCACCTGAACGGAGCAGGCTGAGGCTGGGCGCAAACCGCCCTGGCGATCAGGTCGGTGCGGGTTCGCCGGCGCATTCAGCCAGCAACCACTGCTCGAACGCCTTCACCGCCGGCCGTGACTTGGCCGCCGGGTCGACGATGAGCCGATACGCCCGCGCCGACGCGATGCCGGCATCGAAGGGCGTGACGAGCTGGCCGCTCGCCAGCAGCGCGTCCACCAGCGGCCGCCGGCCCAGCGCCACGCCCTGCCCCGCTATCGCTGCAGCAATGGCCTCGGAGTAGCTCGAAAAACTCAAGCGCGCCGCCGGCCGCAGATCGCTCAGGCCCCAGGCGCTGAGCCACGGCTCCCACTCGGCCGGCATGCCGGCGCTGTCGCCGTCCATGGCCAGGTGCAGCAGCGTGTGGCGGGCCAGGTCGGGCGGCTCGCGCAGCGGCAGGCCCAGCTCGCCCACCAGGCGCGGGCTGCAGACGGGCAGCATGGACTCGGCAAACAGTTGCTTGCCCTGCGCCGCGACTATGGGGCTGTAGCGGATGGCGAGGTCGAAGCCCTCGCTGGCCAGATTGCGGTTGCCCAGGCCGGCGTCCAGGCGCACGTCGATGCCCGGGTGGGCGCGGGTGAAGGCGGTCAGGCGCGGGATCAGCCACAGCGAGGCGAAGCCGGGCGTGGTCGTGAGCGCGAGCAGCTGACGCTGGTGGGGCTCGCGCACGGTGCGCACGGCCACGCGCAGCGTGTTCAGCGCGATGGCGCAGGCGGCGTACAGGCGCCGGCCGTYCTCGGTGAGCGCCAGCGCGCGGTGGCGGCGCTCGAACAGGGCCACGCCCAACTCGTCCTCCAGCCCGCGCATCTGGCGGCTCATGGCCGACTGGGTGACGAAGCGCTCCTCGGCCGCCAGCGTGAAGCTCAGGTGGCGTGCGGCGGCCTCGAATGAGGCCAGCAGCTGCAACGGCGGGAGACGGTCGATGGGCTTGTTTGACATGATCTGAAGGAATGCGAAGCCTTCCGAATCATCGTTTGTCGGCGGATGCGCTGGCAATCAGTATTCAGGCCATGCGCATGCCTGCAAGGCATGCAAAGGAGCCTCAAATGCTGATCGACGTCCCCCACACCCGGCTGCTGCTGCAACGCGGCCAGACCTCGCGCCTGCCCCAGGCGCGCGCCGCCCACCTGTGCAGCGCCGAAGGCACGCTGTGGATCACGCTGGACCACGACGCGCGCGACATCGTGCTGGAGCCGGGCCAGTGCTTCGTCGTGCCGAGCGACAAGGGAGTGACCATCAGCGCGCTGAGCGCCAAGGCCGTGCTGGACCTGCGCCCCGCCGAGGCGCGGCCGTGACTGCCGCGCCGGTACTTGCGCCTCTGGCCGCCGACGAGGCGCACCGCTGGGCCTTGCCGGGCGACCGCGCAGCCTGGCTGCGGCCGCTGCGCCCCGGCGACGTCTGTGCTGAGCAGCGCTTCTTCAATGGCTTGTCGCTGGACTCGCGGCACCAGCGCTTTCACTTCGGCCTGCGCGAGTTGAGCCCCGCGCTGCTGAAGCTGCTGACCGAGGTGGACCAGTGCCTGCACCGCGCCTGGGTCGTCGTCGAGGCCGAGGCGCCTGGGCGGCCCGTCATCGCCGATGCGCGCTACGTCTGCGACCCCGAGCGGCCGGCCATTGCCGAGTTCGCCCTCGCCGTGGCTGACGACTGGCAGGGCCGTGGCCTGGGCCGGCGGCTGATGGCTCACCTCATGGCCGACGCTGGCCGCCACGGCGTGCAGCGCCTGTTTGGCGACGTGCTGGCCGGCAACCGCCGCATGCTGTCCCTGATGCGCGAGTTTGGCGCCCGCCTTGAGGCACATCCGGACGGCGCCCAGCTGGTGCGCGGCGTGCTGAGCTTGGGCAACGCCGAGAATTGATCTTACATTCAAGACATTTATAGCTCACAAGCACAAGCAAGTCCTTGTCATTCAGTTGATTTTCAACACAAACCCGAGACACAATTCAGGACACAACACCTGAATCCATGTCCGCCGACCTGCCCAGCCTCGAACGCCTGCTCCGCCCGCGCGGCCCGCTGGGTCTGGCGGAGATTGCCGCGAACCTGGGCTGCGCCACCAAGACCGCCCAGCGACTGATCGCCACGGCCGGTGACGCCGTGGTGGCCGCCGGCCAGACACGGCGTCGGCGCACCGCCTGGCGGCGCGACTTTCGCGGCCAGAGGGTCGAAACGCCGGTCTACCGCATCGACGCCGACGGCCGGCCGCAGCGCATCGGCCTGCTGCGACCCATCTGGCCTTTTGGTTGCCACCTCGAAACCGAAGCCGCCGCCTGGCCCACGCCCGAGGAAGCGCGCGACGGCTGGTACCAAGGCCTGCCCTACCCGCTCTACGACCTGCGGCCGCAAGGCTTTCTCGGCCGAGCCTTTGCGCGCCGGCACGCGCCCGGGCTGAGCCTGCCGCCGGACCCGCGCGACTGGGACGATGACGCGCTGTTGCTGGGTTTGAGCGCCTTTGGCGACGACCTGCCGGGCGAACTGCTGGTGGGCGACACCGCCCTGCGCCGCTTTCTCGACACGCGGCTGCACCTCGCCCAGCCCATCGGCACCGCCGAGCTGCAGGCCGCCTGCGCCACCCTCGCGGCCCAGGCAATGGACGGCTCCCTGCCCGGCTCGTCGGCCGGCGGCGAGTTCCCGAAGTTCACCGTGGCGCGCGAGCTGCCCGGCATGGCCACGCCGCACTGCGTCGTCAAGTTCAGCGGTGCCGACGACTCGGCCACCGTGCAGCGCTGGCGCGACCTCCTCGTCTGCGAGCACCTGGCGGCCCAGGCGCTGGGAGCGCAGGCGGCGCGCACGCGGCTGCTGTTGCACGCGGGCCGGCACTTCCTGGAGAGCGAGCGTTTTGACCGTGTCGGCCCGCACGGCCGGCGTGGCGTCGTCAGCCTGGAGAGCGCCGACGCCGGTCTCGTCGGCAAGGCCGGCAGCGACTGGACCCGCGTGGCCCGCGCGCTGGCGGCGCAAGGCCTGCTGAGCGCGGAGGACGCCGAGCGCGTGGCCGAGCGCCAGCTCTTCGGCCAGCTCATCGGCAACAGCGACATGCACGGCGGCAACCTCGGCTTCTTCCACGACGCGACGGGCCTGCGCCTAGCACCGAGCTACGACCAACTGCCGATGCGCTACGCCCCGCAGGCCAGCGGCGAAGTGCTGTCGCCGGTGCTTGCACCCAGCCTGCCGATGCCGGCGGAGCGCGAACGCTGGCAGCGCGTGGCGCCGATGGCCCTGGCCTTCTGGCGCGCGGCTGCGACCGATGAGCGCATCAGCCCCGCCTTCCACGCCCTGTGCGCGGACAACGCCGTGGCGCTCGAACGCGCGATGGCCCTGGCATGAAACGACTGCTCATCACCTTGTTGATCCTGGCCCTCGTGCTGGCCGGCCTGAGCCTGGCTGCGGGCGAGTACCTGACGCGCGCCGTCCGTACGGCCATCGGCGCGCCGCCCGAGGGTCTGAACGCCGAGACCGTCACCATCCCGTTCGGCGCAGGCCAGCGCCTCGCCGGCTGGTTCCTGCCCGGCCGCGCAAACGAAGGCGCGGTGTTGATGCTGCACGGCGTGCGCGGCAACCGCCTGCAGATGCTGGCGCGTGCCCGCTGGCTGCAGCGCGAGGGCGTCGCCAGCCTCATCGTTGACCTGCCGTCGCACGGCCAGAGCAGCGGCGAACGCATCAGCTTCGGGCGGCACGAGGCCAAGGGTGCGGAGGCCGCGCTGGCCTGGCTGCGCCAGCGGCTGCCTGGCGAGAAGGTCGGCGCCATCGGCGTGTCGCTGGGCGGTGCGTCCCTGCTGTTCGCGCAACGCCAGCCCGAGCTGGATGCGCTGGTGCTGGAGTCGGTCTACCCGACCATCGTCGACGCCGTGCAGGACCGTCTCGCCATGCGCCTGGGGCCCTTGGCCAGCCAGGCGCTGGCGCCGCTGCTGCTGGTGCAGATCCCGCTGCGGCTGGGCTTTGGCACGGACCGGCTGCGCCCTGTCGACGCCATCGCCGGCGTGCGTGCGCCGCTGATCGTGGCCTCGGGCACCGAGGACCTGCACACACGCTGGCCCGAAACCGAGGCGCTGTTCGCCGCCGCCCGTGAGCCCAAGGCGCTGTGGCCGGTGCAGGGTGCCGCCCATGTCGACCTGAACGACTTCGACGCGGCGGCCTACGAGGCGCGCCTGCTGCCCTGGCTCCAATCACATCTGCGCAAAGCCCCTCCCTGACAGGGCCAAGCCCGCGCCGGCAAGATGCCGCCATGAGTTCCCTGCCCCCGCTCTCCATCCTCGACCTGGCGCCCGTCGTCGAAGGCGCCACGACCCGCGAAGCGCTGCTGAACAGCCTGGACCTCGTCAAGCTTGCCGACGAGCTGGGCTACACGCGCTACTGGGTCGCCGAGCACCACAACATGGAGGGCGTGGCCAGCTCGGCCACGGCCGTGCTGATCGGCCAGTTGGCCGCCGCGTCCAGGCGCATCCGTGTTGGCGCGGGCGGCATCATGCTGCCCAACCATGCGCCGCTGACCATCGCCGAGCAGTTCGGCACGCTGGCCGAACTCTTCCCCGGGCGCATCGACCTGGGCCTGGGCCGCGCGCCGGGCACCGACCGCCCGACGATGCGTGCGCTGCGCCGCAGCCTGGAGTCGACCGGCGAGGACACCTTCCCCAACGACGTGCTGGAGCTGCAAAGCTACCTCGCGCCTGCCCGGGATGACGCCGTCGTGCGCGCCGTGCCGGGCCAGGGCACCGAGGTGCCGATCTGGCTGCTCGGCTCCAGCCTCTACAGCGCGCAGCTTTCGGCCTATCTCGGCCTGCCGTTCGCGTTCGCGTCGCACTTTGCGCCCGAGATGTTGATGCAGGCGCTGCAGGTCTACCGCGCGACCTATAAACCCAGCGTGCGCCACGCCAAGCCGCATGCGATGGTCGGGCTGAACGTCATCGTCGCGCCCACCGACGAAGAAGCGCAGTTCCTGTTCACGTCGGCGCAGCAGCGCTTTCTCGGCATGGTGCGCGGCCGGCGCGGCAAGCTGCTGCCGCCGGTAGCGAGCATGGCCGGGCTGTGGTCTCCCACTGAGGCGATGCAGGTGGAGCGCATGCTCAGCGAAGCCGTCGTCGGCTCGCCGGAGACGGTGCGCGCGGGCCTGGCGGAGACGCGGGAGCGCACGCAGGCCGACGAGTTCATCGTCGCCTGCGCGGTGCATGACCACGCGCTGCGGCGAAGGTCCTACGAGCTGCTGGCGGGGCTCTGAGCCACTGCAGCGCTTCGCCGCGCGGCTAGGTCTCCAGCCGGCCCTTCAATGCAGCATGGTCGGCTGCCAGCGGCGTCACGCTGGCCGCAGCCGCGAGCGCGCCCAATGCCTGCCGGCGCAGTACCTCGCCATCGGCCGGCTTCAGCGCCACCAGCCAGGCGGCCGCCTCGGCCCAGGCCAGACGCGCCGGGCGGCCCAGGTTGGAGTCGTCGAACAGCGGCTGCAGCCGGGCCAGGGCCTCGCGCAGTTGCGCTTGCGCGCCGGGCTTGTGAAGCTCGGCCAGCAGGGCACCGTGCACGGCTTGCAGGGCGCTCAAGCGCAGGTCGGCAGCGGGATTGGGCGCGGTGCCGGCCGACGCCTTCCACGCGGCGAGGCCCTGCTCGACCACCGCCACCGCCTGGACAGGCTGGCCATTGCGCCAGAGCGCGAGCCCATGCTGGGCGGCCAACGTCCGCGGCATCTGGGCCCATTTGCTCTTGGGGCCCTCCTGCCGGGCCAGGCGTTCGTTCTCGGTCCAGGCCAGGGTCGAGGCCTCGAGCGCTGCGGCCCATTCGCCGCGGCGCAGTTGCACAAGCGACAGGGTATTGGCCTCTTGCAGCAGGCCATCGTGCCAGGCGATGTTGGCGGGCTCGGCCTCGACATTGGCGCGGCGCAACGGCATGGCGGCCTGCAGTTGGGCCAGGGCTTCGTCGAGCCGGTCCAGGCGCAGCAGCGTCTTTGCGCGGGATGCCAGCGCGACGCCGAGCTGGTGGCGGAGGTAGACCTCGGTTTTCATCTCGCCGGGTGCGGCGCGGGCGTCGCTCTCGGCATGCATGGCGGTGTCGGCCAGCAACTCGCGGTAGACCGGCTCGGCCTTCGCGTAAAGCGCAAGACCTTCATCAAGCTGGCCTGCCGCACTCAGCGTCTGGCCGAGGCTCATGGTGGTGTTGGCCAGCTCCACGCCCAGGGCGGCGCGGCCCAGCACGTCGTCCCTGGCAAACGGGCGGGCTTCTTCAAGGCGCTGGATGGCGAGCCGGATGTTGGCCACCGCGCGTTCGCTTTGGCCAGCGTTGCGCAGCCGGACCGACTGCACCTGCAGCACCCTGGAATGCCATTGCGCAAAGCGCCAGTCGTGGTGCTGGCTGGCCCATAGGCGTTCGCCCAGCTCGATAGCGCGCTGCGCCATCGCGTCGGTCTGGGCGCCGAGTTCGGCCGTGCCGGTGGTGTCATTGCCCAGCAGATCGGCGCGGCGGGCGAGGATGGAGGCGCTGAGCGCCTGCAGATCGCCATCGGGCTGTTCGCCCTGCACCAGGGGGTCGAGCGCGGCGAGGGTCTGCGCCAGCAGCGCATCCTGGGCCTTGCGGCCGCCGGGCAGGTAGGTGATCGCATCGCCGAAGCGGAACACCAGGTCGGCCGTGATGCCCTTGACCGCCGTCAGCCGCAACTCGGCCGCCGCGCGCGCCTGGCGGGCCACGTGCGCTTGCCAGGACGCCGCCGCCAGGCCCCCGGCCAAGGCCAGCACGACGCCGAGACCCAGGCTCACCGGCAGGCGGTTGCGTTGCACGAACTTGGCGAGCACATAGCCACGGCTGGGCGCGCGGGCGCTGACGGGGTAGCCCGCGAGCGTGGCGCGCAGGTCGGCCGCGAACTGGTCGACGCTGGCATAGCGGCGGCCCACGTCCTTCTCCAGCGCCTTGAGCAGGATGTTGTCCAGGTCGCCCTTGAGGCGCTGCCGGGTGACCAGCCAGGCCTGGGCATGGGGCGCCGCAGCGTCGGGGCTGCTCAGTTGCGAGGGGCGGGTAGGCGCTTCGTCCAGCACCGCGCGGGCGGCCTCGGCGGGGCTGCGCGCGCTGCGGCCGTAGGGGCGCTGGCCGGTCAGCAACTGGTAGAGCAGCACGCCCAGGGAGTAGACATCGGTGGCCGTGCCCACCGGCTCGGCGCGCACCTGCTCGGGGCTGGCGTAGTTCGGCGTGAAGGGGCGCGCGGCGCCGAGCGTGCTGTCGTTGCCTTTCGCCTCGGTGGGGTCCAGCGCCTTGGCAATGCCGAAGTCCAGCAGCTTGACCTGGCCGTCTTGCGTGACCAGCACGTTGCCGGGCTTGAGGTCGCGGTGCACGAGCAGGTTGCGGTGGGCGTGCGAGACGGCATCGGCCAGCTGCAGAAACAGCGCCAGGCGCGCCTCGACCGACCGGGAGCGTGCGGCCTCGTCGATGGGCTGACCGTCGACGAACTCCATGACGAAGTAAGGCAGGCCGTCGCCGCTGAGGCCGGCGTCGAAGAGCTGGGCGATGTGCGGGTGATTCAGCCGCGCCAGCGCCTGGCGCTCCTGGGCGAAGCGCTGCAGCACGGCGTCGCTGTCCATGCCGCGCTTGATGACCTTGATGGCCGCGCGACCCTCGAAGCTGCCGTCGGCGCGACGCGCCTCGTAGACCTCGCCCATGCCGCCCGTGCCGATGCTGCGCACCACCGCCCAGGCGCCGAAGCGCTCGCCGTCGCGCGACAGGCTGCTGGCGACGCTCTCGGCGATGGGCCGCGACAGCAGCGGCTCACCGTCGGTGAGATCCGCCTCGTCGGGGTGGTGGGCCAGCAGCGACTGCAGCTCGGCCTTCATGGCGGCGCTCAGCGTGAGCGCATCGAGATAGGCGGCTCGTTCGGCAGCGGGCAGGGCCACGGCCTCGTCGAAGCAGCGCCGAACGGTCGCCCAGTCTGTGGCGGAGGGGGTGGGAGTCGGCGTGTTCATCGGCGAGGCTGGGCGGCGAGGCGGTTGCAAAGTTCTTGGGAAAGGGGCGCCGCGCGAATGTAGGTCGCGCGGCGCTCCGTCAGGCCCGCGGTATCACTGCTTGACGAGGCTGCCGCACTGCGCAAGCAACTTCACCGGGCGGGGCTCGCGATGGCTGGCATCGGCGCTGTAGGAGGCGGGGATGCCCAGCGCTGCGTTGGCCGGCTGATAGGCCAGCGACACCCAGATCTGTTCACCTGCGCTGAAGTAGTCCTGCGCCTGCACCGCCACCGTGTCGCCAAAGGTGACGATGACGTCGTCCTCATCGCCGCCCAGCCGCGTGGTGACGTCCACATTGCCGCTCACGAGATGGAAGACGCCGCTGCTCGACACGTCGAGCGTGCAGCTGCTGCTCGTGTAGTGGCCGACCAGTGCCGAGGACATGTCGGCTGCCGTGGCGCCGTTCAGGGCCGCGACGTTGGTGGTGCCGGCGCTGGTCGTCGGCTTGGGGTTGCTCAGCCAGCATTCCACACGGTCCGTGGCGGTGGTGAAGCCGGTGCCGCCCTGCCTTGCCACGCCCTGCGCCATCACGCCCTTGACGAGGGTGAGCTGGGCGTAGCGGTCGTTGGGCACGTCGCTGGCCTGCATGCGGGTGAGGCTGACCACATTGAGGATGATGTCGCCCACGTCGCCATCGACGGCGGCCTTCAGGGTCTTGTCGCCGGCCGACACGGTCAGCATGCCGTCTGCGGCCACGCTGATCGAGCAGGAGGTGGTCTCCTGCGTCGGCTGGCCGGTCGTGAAGATGCGGCCGAGCTGGCCCTGCCAGGTGCCGATGGCCGGCGCGACGTCGGCAGCGGTTGCCTTGCCTTTGGGTGTGAGCACGATGGCGTTGGGAGCGGGTGGCGTGGGATCGGTGCCGGTCAGCGCGGGGGGCAGTTTGTAGATGCCGCCCGTCGCGGCGGTGAAGTCGGCGATCAGGTCGATGTAGGTCTTCTTGCTGGCCAGTGCTGCGGCCATGAGGCTGTCCAGCAAGGCGTCCGTCGGGTCACCGGCCTTGGCATCGAAGACGACGGTGAAGGGGTCGAAGGTGCCCGTGGGCAGCACATAGCTGCCAGCCTTCAGCGTGGCGATCAGCTGGGTGAGCGCGCCGGCGGTGTCGAGCCGGGTGCCGGCCGGTGCGGCGGCGAGGCCGGCGAACCAGGTGGCGGGTGGGACACCAGCAGCGCGCGCGATGGTGAGGTCGGTCAGCGTGGTGATGTTCACCCGCCCGGCGGCCGTGGCGATGCTGTGCAGCGTCAGCGGGTTGGCCGCGCCGCCCACCGTGCCACCGGCCACCTGCAGCGCGCAGGGCAGCGTGTTGGCCGGCACGTCGACCGTCCAGACGCCGGTGGCGCTGGTGGGCAGCGAGACCGTGGCCGGCCCGCTGGTGCAGGTGGCGGTGACGGTGCTGCCCACGAGCGGCGCGCCGCGCGCGGCCACGCCCGTGAGCGATGCCATCACCGGCGGCGGCGGTGGCGCCGGGACCGGCGCGGGAGCGGGGGCAGCAGCAATGGGCGGCGGCGCCGGCGTTGGGGTCGGCGTGGCGGCCGTGCCACCACCGCCACAGCCGGCGAGGGTGGTCGCGACCAGGGCGGCTGCAAGAGTCGGGAGCGCGAGAAGGCCGCGCATGGCGCCGGCGGTCGAACGGGCGGGCGGGCAGGGAGACGGTGTCATGGCGAAGGTCCTGTTCGGTGATGCACGCCGCTCGCCAATTCGAGAGGCATGGCGAGGTACGCCGCGCGGCACGCCCGGAAGGCTCATGGCCCGGCAAAAAAACCGGGCACTGCAAAATGGGCGCCACCATGCATGCCAACGCGCCGCCTACCTCACCTGCTGTTGCCGATGTGACGGAATGGCTGCGCCGCCTGGATGAGAACGCGGCAGGGGCGTCCAACCAGCTGTTCGAGCTGCTCTACGACGAGCTGCACCGCATTGCGCGCGCCCACATGGGCCGCGAGGCGAATGCGCACACGCTGAGCCCGACGGTGCTGACGCACGAGGCCTGGTTCCGCATGGCCGAGCAGGCCCGCACGCAGTGGGCCAACCGTGCGCACTTCCTGTCGGTGGCGTCGACCATGATGCGGCGCATCCTGGTGAACCACGCCATGGCCAAGCGCACCGAGAAGCGCGAGGCGCAGCTGGTGTCGCTGTCCATCACAGGCGCACCGGACATCGGCGTGCAGGCCGCGCCCGACGTGGTCGCCGTGCATGAGGCCATCCTCGCGCTGGAGGCCGTCGATGCACGGGCCGCCAAGGTGGTGGAGCTCAAGTTCTTCGGCGGGCTCGAGAACGACGAGATCGCCCAGGCGCTCGACCTGTCGCTGGCCACCGTCAAGCGCGACTGGGCGCTGGCGCGGGCCTGGCTGCGCCGCGAACTGGGTGCCGCGCCGCTGGCCTGACGCCGCGAAGGCAGTTCAGCGGGCGCCCTTCAGCCGCTCCACCAGCGCATCCCGCGCGCCGCCGATCAGCGGCAGGTAGGCGCGCTCGAACGTTGGCTCGTCGAGGGTGACGGCTGCCGTCGTGTTGCTCGTGCCGCGTGCACGGCCGCCAATGAGCAGTGCCAATCCGGTCGACAGCGCGTTGCTCGTGGCGTCGGACTTTTTGGACTCGTCGCTGGTCGTGTCCACCAGCGCGAAGCCGTCGGCCGCCCCTGGAACCGCGCGGTCGACATRGAAGGCGCCATTCACGCCGCTGCGCGACGTGGTGCGGAAGATGCGCTGGCCTTCCTGAGACACGATCTGCAGCTGCGTCTCATTGGGGTAGAGCACCGGGCCAGCCTCGATGGAGGAGGAGGCCCGCCGTGCGATGTTGGCCAGGAAGCCCTTGCTGCCGGAGGCCGAGCCGAAGCTGGCGAAGAAGTGGAAACGCACGAAATGCAGGTCCATCGCCTTGGCCACCGCGCTGGCCTTGGCACCGTTGGCACCATCGAGGGCGGTGATGCGGTCGCTCATGCTGCCGCGGATCCCGGCCGTCTGGAAAAAGGCCGGCATGCCGGTCGGGGCGAAGATCTTGGAGATGGCGGCCGTGTCATCGACGACGTAGGGCGCCGGCTTGCCCATGCGGGCTTCGACGGCCGCGTACTCGGGGTTGGCACGCACCGTCTCCATGGGAACCACCTCGAAGCCGGCAGCGGTCAGCGCCTCGACGGACTCGCGGTAGATGCGGTCGGTCAGCGCCTGCATGGCCGCGTCGGGCACGCCACGCAGTTCGGCCTGTACCGAGGTGCTGTTGCCACCGCCGTTGCCGCTGGCCTTCAGCAGGGTGACGAATTCGATGCCGAATTGGTCGATGGCGATGCGGCGTGCGCCTTTGATGGCCCCACCGTTGTCGCTGCCGACCGAGACCGATGGCCCGGTCGTTTGCGCTGCGGCTGGCAGCGCGCCAACGAAGACGCAGAGCGTGGCGAGGGTGATGACAAGAGCGTGCAGGCGGCGCATGGCGGTCTTTCGTGGCGGGTCTGGAACCTTCGGTGTTTCGAAGGGGGCAACCCGGTACGCAAGACAACGGCGCAAAAAGGCTCAAAACGATGGAAGCGCTCAAGGAGCGGCTCCCCAGCCGATCACTTGATCCGCTGCTTCTCCAGCTTGCGCGCCAGCGTGCGCCGGTGCATGCCCAGGCGCCGCGCGGTCTCGCTGATGTTGAAGTCGGTCTCGGCCAGCACCTCGTGGATGCGTTCCCACTCCAGCGTCTTGATGGAGGCCGTCTGGCGCTCGGTCACCTCCACGTCGGCATCGCCCTGCTTGCGCGCGAAGGCGGCCTCGATGTCATCGGTGTTGGCCGGCTTGGCGAGGTAGTGGCAGGCGCCCAGCTTGATAGCCTCGACCGCCGTGGCAATGCTGGCGTAGCCGGTCAGCACGACGATCAGCACCTCCGGGTCCCAGGCGTGCAGATGCTGCACGCAGGTCAGGCCGGAGGCGCCACCGGCGAGCTTGAGGTCGACGACGGCATGGCCCAGTTCCTCGTCTTCGGGCAGGCCGTCGAGCAGCGCCTTCATGTCGTCCAGCCCCGTGGCGCGCAGCACGCGCCAGCCACGGCGCTCGAAGGAGCGGATCAGCGTGCGGGCAAAGCTGTCGTCGTCTTCGACGATGAGCAGCAGGCGGTCTTCTTCAGGCATCAGTGCGCGATTGTCTGGGTAGGAGTGAAGCCAGCGGCAGCGTGAGGGTGACGGCGGCGCCGCCCTCCTCCCGGTTACGCGCCTCCAGCCGGCCGCCCAGCGTGCGCGCAACGTTGACCGACAGGAACAGCCCCATGCCGCGCCCGGGCTGGCCCTTGCTGCTCTGGTAGGGCTCACCGAAATGCTTGAGACGCTGGGCGTCGAAGCCGGGGCCTTCGTCGAGCACGCTCAGGGACAGCGTGTCCCCGCCCGGGCAGGTGGCGACGAGGGTCAGCGGCGTGCCCGGCGCGGCCTCGGCGGCGTTGTCCAGCAGGTTGGCGACGACCTGCTGCAGCGCGCTGTCCGAAATGATGTCGATGTCCGGCAGGTCCTCGCTCTGCAGCGCCAGTTCGGCGTTGAGATGGGCCGAGCGCCACTGGCTGGCCAGCCCGTCAATGAAGGCCTGCAGCGGCGTCAGCTGCGGCGCCTCACCGCGCATCTCGCCGGCCGACATCAGGATGCCGGTGACGATGGCCTTGCAGCGCAGGACCTGGCGCTGCATCTCCTCGATCTCCTCGCGCAGCTCGGGTTCGCCGGCAAAGGGCGCCATGTGCGCCCAGTCGCCCAGGATGACGCTGAGCGTGGCCAGCGGCGTGCCCAGCTCGTGCGCGGCGCCGCTGGCCAGCAGGCCCATGCGCACGATGTGCACCTCCTCGGCGGCGCGCTGCTGCAGCTCGGCCAGTTCGGCGTCTCGCTGGCGCAGGTTGCGGTTGATGCGCACGATGAAGACGCTGAGCAGGCCGACGTTGAGCAGGAAGCACAGCAGCAGGCCACCCAGGTAGTTGGGCGACAGCGTCGTGGGCGAGGTGGCGTCCAGCAGCAGCGGGCGGTGCCACTGCGTCAGCGCGACGAAGCCGGTCAGCGTGCTCAGCACGATGGCGCCGAGGTAGGCCGGCCGCAGCAGCACCGAGGCCACGGCGACCTGCAGCAGATAGAGGTAGATGAAGGGGTTGTCGCTGCCGCCGGCCAAATAGAGCTGGCCGGTCAGCACGCCCACGTCGACGAGCAACGCGACGCAGAGCTCGATCTGCGACACCGGCTGCGCGAGCCGGTTGCGCCAGATGCTGAAGAGATTGAACGCGACCAGGATGCCCAGCAGGCTGAGCATCTCGGCCCAGGGCAGCGCAATGCCCAGACCGGCATGCACGACGAGCACGGTGGCGAGCTGGCCGCCGACGGCCAGCCAACGCAGCTCGATGAGCTGGCGCAGGTTGGCGCGGCCGGCGCGGCGTTCGGGCGCTACGGCAACGGGTTCAGCGGTGGAGGACAGGAGCGGGGTCAACCTAGATTCGGTAGTTGGGCGCGGCCGAGGGGCTGGCGAGGCGGGCCGCTGGCAAGGCGCGACGACGAAGTGGGCTGATGCCCACGAGAAGGAGCAACGCAGTCAGCGGACCGAAGCGCCAGACCAGCGGGCGTGCAGCGTTGCTCAACGAAGTGGCGAACGTTGTGCAGTAGTCAAGAGGTTGAAGCATCGAGGCTGTCGCCGAGTAGGAAGCGGTCAACTGCCGGATCTAGGTTGTGGCGAGGCGCGGCGGCGCTCCTCGCGCACCAGATAGCCGGCCGCGGCGGCGGCCATGGCCGCGAGCGCCAGCCAGGTGGCGGCGTAGACGGCGTGATTGTTGGCGAAACGGATGACCGTCAGTCCGGGGCGGGGATAGCGCTGTGGCTGGGTGGGGTCGGCGGACTCGTCGACGAAGAAAGGCGCGACGCGGTCAGCCACGCCGAGTTGAGCGGCGATGCCGGCGACGTCGCGCGAGTACCAGCGGCCTTCAGCAGGCACGTTGGCGCGCAGCGGGCCGCCGCCGGTCTCGGTGAGGCGCAGCAGGCCAGTCAGCTCGACGGGGCCGGCAGGCGCCGCATTCTGCTGCGGCGCGCGCTGCTCGGGCGGCACGAAGCCGCGGTTGACGAGTACGACGCTGCCATCGTCAAGGCGCAAYGGCGCCAGCACCCAGTGGCCGCCGCCAAGCTCGGTCACGGCCTGCACCAACACCTCGCCCGCCTCGAAGTGGCCGCGCAGGCGCAGGCGGCGGTATTCGTCGGCTTTGGAGACCACGGCAGAAGCCGGTGGCGGTGCGACGGGTTCGGCTTGGACCTGCCGCTCGGCGCGGGCCACCAGGTCCTGCTTCCAGCCCAGGCGCTGGAACTGCCAGGCGGCCAGCGCGAGGAAGCCCACGCTGGCCAGCGCCATGGCGACGATCAGTGCCAGGCGCGCCGCGCGGTTCACGGCATGTTGCGCATCGCAGCCGGGTCGGGCGTCGGCATCATGTTGGCGTTCATGTGATACATGACCCAGACCGAGCCGGCCAGCATGATGACGACCAGGGCGCCGGTGAACAGCAAGGCCAGCAACGACCAGCCCTGCTCGACCTTGGCGTTCATGTGCAGGAAATAGATCATGTGCACCACCATCTGGACGGCGGCGAAGCCGAGGATGACGAAGCCGGCCATCTTGGGGCTGGGCAGCACCTTGGCCATGACGAGCCAGAAGGGAATCGCCGTCAGCAGCACCGACAGGATGAAGCCGACGGCGTAGCCCTTGAAGCTGACGTGGAAGTCGCCGTCGTGATCGTGAGCATGGTCGGCCATCACAGCACTCCCATCAGGTAGACGAAGGTGAAGACGCCGATCCAGACGACGTCCAGGAAGTGCCAGAACATCGACAGGCACATCAGGCGGCGGCGGTTGGCGGGCGTCAGGCCGAGCTTGTTCACCTGGAACATCAGCGTGACCAGCCAGATGCAGCCGAAGGTGACGTGCAGGCCGTGCGTGCCGACCAGCGTGAAGAAGCTGGACAGGAAGGCGCTGCGCTGCGGGCCGGCTCCCTCGTGGATGAGGTGGTGGAACTCGTAGAGCTCGATGCCCAGGAAGCCCAGGCCGAACAGGCCCGTGATCGCCAGCCAGGCCAGCACCTGGCTCTTGCGCTTGGCCTGCATCGCGATCATCGCGAAGCCGTAGGTGATGGACGAGAACAGCAGCAGCGCGGTGTTGACGGCCACCAGCGGCAGGTCGAACAGGTCGGCACCGGACGGGCCGGCCGCGTAGCTGCGACCCAGCACGGCGTAGACGGCGAACAGCACCGCGAAGATGAGGCAGTCGCTCATCAGGTAGAGCCAGAAGCCCAGCATGGTGCTGTTGGGTGGATGGTGCTCGCCGCTGTGGTCGTAGTAGACCGGCGCGCCGTTCACGTGCGTAGCAACGGATGCAGTCATGTCGTTGTTCCCCCGGTCAGGCCAGCGCGGCGAGGGCACGGGTGCGCTCGTCTTCGGTGCGGGTCACGGCGTCGGCCGGGATGTGGAAGTCGCGGTCGTAGTTGAAGGTGTGGACGATGGCCGCGATGACAGTGGCCGCAAACGCTGCTGCCGCGATCCAGTACATGTGCCAGATCAGCGCAAAGCCCATGGCCGTGGCCAGCATGGCGATGATGAAACCGGCGCCCGTGTTCTTCGGCATGTGGATGGACACGAAGCCCTTGACCGGGCGCTCAGCGCCGCGGGCCTTCATGTCGTACCAGGCGTCCATCTCATGGGCGACGGGCGTGAAGGCGAAGTTGTAGTCAGGCGGCGGCGACGACGTGGACCACTCCAGCGTGCGGCCGCCCCAGATGTCGCCCGTGGTGTCGCGCAACTCCTTGCGGCGCCAGATGCTGACGCCGATCTGGACCAGGAAGGCGGCGATGCCGAGCGCCACGATGCCCGCGCCGATGGCGGCGATGACGAACCAGATCTGCAGCGACGGGTCGTCGAAGTGGCTGACGCGGCGCGTGATGCCCATCAGGCCCAGCACGTAGAGCGGCGTGAACGCGACCCAGAAGCCGATGAACCAGCACCAGAACGAGACCTTGCCCCAGAAGGCGTCCAGCCGGAAGCCGAAGGCCTTGGGGAACCAGTAGTTGATGCCGGCGAAGGCGCCGAACACCACGCCGCCGATGATGACGTTGTGGAAGTGGGCAATCAGGAACAGGCTGTTGTGCAGCACGAAGTCCGCCGCCGGCACGGCCAGCAGCACGCCGGTCATGCCGCCGATGCTGAAKGTGACCATGAAGCCCACGGTCCACAGCATCGGTACTTCAAACTTGATGCGGCCACGGTACATCGTGAACAGCCAGTTGAAGATCTTGGCGCCCGTCGGGATCGAGATGATCATCGTCGTGATGCCGAAGAACGAGTTCACGCTCGCGCCCGAACCCATCGTGAAGAAGTGGTGCAGCCAGACGAGGTAGGACAGGATGGTGATGACGACCGTCGCATAGACCATGGACGCATAGCCGAACAACTTCTTCTGGCTGAACGTGGACACGACTTCCGAGAAGATGCCGAACACCGGCAGCACCAGGATGTAGACCTCGGGGTGGCCCCAGATCCAGATCAGGTTCACGTAGAGCATGGCGTTGCCGCCGAGGTCGTTGGTGAAGAAGTTGGTGCCCAGGTAGCGGTCGGCCGTCAGCAGCGCGAGCGTGGCGGCCAGCACGGGGAAGGTCGCGACGATGAGCACGTTGGTGCACAGCGAGGTCCAGGTGAAGACGGGCATCTTCATCATGGTCATGCCAGGCGCGCGCATCTTGATGATGGTGGCGATCAGGTTGATGCCCGAGAGCGTCGTGCCCACCCCCGCGATCTGTAGTGACCACAGGTAGTAGTCCACTCCCACATCCGGGCTCGCCAGGATGCCCGACAGCGGCGGGTAGGCCAGCCAGCCGGTCTTGGCGAACTCGCCGATGAACAGCGAGATCATGACCAGCACGGCGCCGCCGGCCGTCATCCAGAAACTGAAGTTGTTCAGGAAGGGAAAGGCCACGTCGCGCGCGCCGATCTGCAGCGGCACGACGTAGTTCATGAAGCCGGTCACGAAGGGCATCGCGACGAAGAAGATCATGATGACGCCGTGCGCCGTGAAGACCTGGTCGTAATGGTGCGGCGGCAGGAAGCCGGCGCTCTCGCCAAAGGCCATGGCCTGGTGGGCACGCATCATCAGCGCGTCCGCGAAGCCGCGCAGCAGCATCACGATGCCCAGGATCATGTACATGATCCCGATCTTCTTGTGGTCGATGCTGGTGATCCACTCGGTCCACAGATGGCCCCAGAGCTTGAACCTGGTGATCAGTGCGAACACCATCGCGCCGCCCAACGCGACGGCGAGGAAGGTGGCGATGAGGATGGGCTCGTGCAGGGGCAGCGAGTCCCAGCCCAGCCGGCCGAGGACGGGGTGAAGCTGGTCAGCAGCCTGGTGCTGGGCGACAACGGAATTGGACATCGGTCGGACTCAGTTCTTCGGCGCGTTGGTGGCGTTGCCAGCGCCGGCTTCGATCTCGATGGGCAGGCCCAGCGGATTGGTCGGCGTGCACAGTGCGGCGACGACATAGCGCTCGCGCTTGTTGCCCTCGGCATCGCGCCAGCTGCTGCGCATGGTGCTCGCCACGCCGCCCTTGCCGGCGCCACCGGCGGCGTCGATGGCCATCATCTGGCTGGAGCACATCTTCTTGCCGTCGACGCAGCGGTCGACGATGGCGCTCCACAGGCCGGGCTCCACGCTGGCGAAGCGCTGGATGGGCTCCTTGGCGCTGGGCTGCTCCAGCTTCATGTAGTCGGCGCGCGTGAGCGTGTTGCCACCGGCCTTGTTGCTCGCGACCCAGCGCGCGAAGTCTTCATTGCTGAGGCCGTGGAACTTGAAGCGCATGTCCGAGAAGCCGGCGCCGCTGTAATGGGCCGACAGGCCGTCGTAGATGCCGGCCTTGTTGATGACCGCGTGCAGTTGCGTCTCCATGCCCGGCATCGTGTAGATCATGCCGGCCAGCGCAGGCACGTAGAAGGTGTTCATCACCGTCGTCGACGTGAAGCGGAAGTGGATAGGCCTGTCCACCGGCGCGGCCAGCTCGTTGATGGTGGCGATGCCCTGCTCGGGGTAGATGAACAGCCACTTCCAGTCCATGGAGACGGCATAGACCTCCATCGGCTTCACGTCGGCAGCCAGCGGTTTGCCTTCGGCGATGCGGTCCAGCGGGCGGAAGGGGTCCAGCTTGTGGGTGCTGATCCAGGTGATCGCGCCCAGCGCGATGATGATCAGCAGCGGTGCGCCCCAGATGACCAGTTCCAGGCGGGTGGAGTGGTCCCAGTCCGGTTCATAGGTGGCCTCGGTGTTGGACTGGCGGTAGCGGTACGCAAAGAACAGCGTCAACGCGATCACCGGCACGATGATCAGCAGCATGAGCAGCGTCGACGTGACAATCAGCTGCGCCTGCTGCTGCGCGATGTCGCCGTGAGGCTTCATCACGATCCAATCGCAGCCAGACAAAGCGAAGCTGGCTGACAAGACCAGGGCGCTGTTGAGGAGAGACTTGTTGGGGTACATCCTGAGGCTGCGCGCAAGGGTTAACGATCTTGCACGCTGCGACGGAATGTAAGTTGATTGAGGCAAATCAACGAGTGGACATTTTGTCCTAGGCAAAGACGGAGACAGGCCCTAAATGGCAATGAGCAGTACCTTACCTACACCCCAGTCCGGCCCGCTGGCCAAGCGCACCGATGAAGACCTGGCACCCGGCGACATCGCGGTCGGCGTCATCATCGGCCGGGCGTCCGAGTATTTCGATTTCTTCGTCTTCGGCATCGCCTCGGTGCTGGTCTTCCCGCAGGTGTTCTTCCCCTTCGCGGACCGCCTGACCGGCACGCTCTACGCCTTCCTGGTCTTCGCGCTGGCCTTCGTCGTCCGCCCGGTCGGCACGCTGATCGGCATGGAGATCCAGCGCCGCTTCGGCCGCTCGGCCAAGCTGACCACCGCCCTCTTCCTGCTCGGCTGCTCCACCGTCGCCATGGGCCTGCTGCCGGGCTTTGCGGAAGCTGGCAGCACGGCCATCGTGCTGCTGGCGCTGTGCCGCGTCGGCCAGGGCCTGGCGCTGGGCGGCTCCTGGGACGGCCTGCCCTCGCTGCTGGCCTTGAACGCCCCGCCGGACCGCCGCGGCTGGTACGCCATGCTGGGCCAGCTCGGTGCGCCGCTGGGCTTCTTCATCGCCTCGGGCGTGTTCCTCTACGTGTTCAGCAGCCTCGACAGCAAGGACTTCCTGTCCTGGGGCTGGCGCTTCCCCTTCTTCACGGCCTTCGCGATCAACGTCGTCGCGCTGTTCGCCCGCCTGCGCCTGGTCGTCACGCACGAGTACGAGAAGCGCATGGAGGAGCATGAGCTGGACCCGGCGCCGCTGCGCGAACTGCTGCCGGCCCAGGGCCACCACATCGTCATCGGCGCCTTCGTGGCCCTGGCCAGCTACGCCCTCTTCCACCTGGTGACGGTGTTCCCGCTGTCCTGGGTCGCGCTGTCCGATGAAGAAGGCATTGAGGGCTTCATGAAGATGGAGTTGCTGGGCGCCGCCTTCGCCGCTGCCGCCATGCCCATGTCCGGCCTGATCGCCGACAAGGTAGGCCGGCGCAACTTCCTGGGCACGCTGGCCATCGCCATCGGCGTGTTCGCGCTGTTCGCGCCGCTGATGCTGGGCGGCGGCAAGCCGGGCCAGGCGGCCTTCATCCTCATCGGCTTCGTGCTGCTGGGCCTGTCCTATGGCCAGTCGGCGGGCTCGGTGACGTCCAACTTCCTGCCGCACTTCCGCTACACCGGTGCGGCACTCACGGCCGACATGGCCTGGCTGCTGGGTGCGGCCTTCGCGCCCGTCACCGCGCTGTACCTGTCGTCGCGCTTCGGGCTGATGTCGCTCAGCGTCTACCTGCTGTCCGGCGTCGTCTGCACGCTGCTGGCGCTGCGGGTGAACAAGCGGCTGCGGGCAGCGGCGGTGGTGCACGACTGAAGCCGCACGGCTCCCAGCAAGGCGGGCTGCGGCCCGCCTTTGTTTTGCCCCAACAGTTTCCACAATGGATAAGCTTCAGTACACTTAGCCAGATCGGAAACTGACGAGGCAAGCATGGCCCTGACGCTGCACTACCACCCGCTGTCCTCCTACTGCTGGAAGGTCTTGATCGCGCTGTACGAGAACGGCTCGCCCTTCGAGGCCTGCATGGTCAACCTCGGCGACCCGGCCGCACGCGCCGCCTATGCCGCGCTGTGGCCCACGGCCAAGATCCCGCTGCTGGTCGACGGCGAACGCGTGGTGCCCGAGACGTCGATACAGATCGAGTACCTGGACCGCCACCACCCCGGCGCGCTGCGGCTGCTGCCCGAGGATGCAGAGGCACAGTTGGAAGTACGCCTCTGGGACCGCGTCTTCGACCTGCATGTGATGACCCCCATGCAGCGCTTCATCGCCCAGCAGCTGCGCCCCGAGGCCGAGCGCGATGCAGCCACGCTGGCGCAGACCGTCAACGACCTTGGCATGGCCTATGACCTCATCGAAAGCCGCCTGGGCAGCCGGACCTGGGCGGCCGGCGAAGCCTTCAGCATGGCCGATTGCGCGGCGGCGCCGGCGCTGTTTTACGCGGCAATAGTGCGACCCTTCTCGCCTGAGCACACCCGACTCAGCGCCTACTTCGAGCGCCTGCTCGCCCGCCCGTCGGTGTGGCGCTGCATCGTCGAGGCCCGCCCGGTCTTCCAGTACTACCCGCTGCGCCATGCCCTCCCCGCTCGCTTCCTCGGCTGAGGGGCTGAACCAGCTCTTTGCCGCGCTGGCCGACGGCAACCRCCGCGCCATGGTCGACCAGCTCGCGCGCGGGCCGGCGTCGGTATCGGACCTCGCCAGGCCGCTCGCCATTGCCCTGCCCTCGGCGCTCAAGCACCTGGCCGTGCTGGAGGCCGGCGGGTTGGTTGAATCGGACAAGGCGGGCCGCGTGCGCACCTACCGCATCGCGCCGGACGCTTTCAGCGGGCTGGAAGCCTGGGTGGCCGAGCGCAAGGCGATATGGCATCGGCAGTTCGATGCGCTCGATGCTCTTCTCGCAGAACAGGACGAATCCAAGCCATGACGACGACTTCCGCCGCCCACACCAGCTTTGTGCTGGACCGCCGCTTCAAGGCCTCGGCCGCCCGTGTGTTCTCGGCCTGGGCCGACCCGGCCACCAAGCTGCGCTGGAACGACTGCCACGCCGAGATGAACGCCACCGAGTTCAGCATGGACTTCCGCCCCGGCGGGCAGGAGATCTACCGCAGCCAGTTGCCGGACGGCACGAAGCTCGCCGTCGACAAGGTCTTCCTCGACATCGTGACCAACGCGCGCATCGTCTTCGCCTACTCGATGGCCGCAAACGGCCGCGCGCTGTCGGCCTCGCTCGTCACAGTGGAGTTCGCGGACACGCCGAGTGGCTCGACGCTCAAGCTGACCGAGCAGCTTGCCTATCTCGACGGCCACCAAGACCTGGAACAACGCCGCCGAGGCACCGAAGAAGGCCTGGACCGGCTGCTGCTGGAGGTAGACGCTGCTTGACTAAGCGTGTTCGCCGAGCTTCCTCTTCGCCTCCTCCGACACCGCCTCATAGCCCGGGTACTGCGGCGCCATGGCGGCAACCAGTTGCCACTGCTCGATGGCTTTCCTCTTCAGACCCAGTTGAAGCAGCGAATCTGCCAGAAATAGCCTCGCATCGCCTTCACAGTAATGCGGCTTCAGGTCGACTCCGCTGCAAGTGTTTGGCGGACTCCTGCCAGTGCCCAAGACGCTGAAGGCAAACGCCATAGGCTATGAAGAAGCGCGGGTCTACCGATTGCTTAACCAGATCTTTATAGATCGCCGAAGCTTCGCGATGCTTGCCTTGCGCTTCAAGTTCCTGCGCCTTCACATAGCTAGCTTGAGCGTCCATACGACGTCTAGCCCAACGCCTTGCGCGCGTTCTGGAACATCCGCAGCCACGGGCTGTGCAGCGCGCGGTCGCCGCTCGTCCAGCTCAGCTGCACGTTGCGGAACACGCGCTCCGGGTGCGGCATCAGCGCCGTGAAGCGGCCGTCCGGCGTCGTCACCGACGTCAGGCCGCCCGGGCTGCCGTTCGGGTTGAACGGGTAGGCCTCGGTCGGCTGGCCGTGGTGGTCGACAAAGCGCATGGCCTGGATGACCTTGGCTGCGTCGCCCTGGCGCGCGAAGTTGGCAAAACCCTCGCCGTGCGCGACGGCGATGGGCAGGCGGCTGCCGGCCATGCCCTGGAAGAACACGCTGGGTGACTCCAGCACTTCCACCAGCGACAGCCGCGCCTCGAACTGCTCGCTCTGGTTGCGCGTGAAGCGCGGCCAGGCGTCGGCGCCGGGGATGATGGGCGCGAGCGCGGCCAGCATCTGGCAGCCGTTGCAGACGCCCAGGGCCAGCGTGTCCTGACGTGCGAAGAAGGTGCGGAACTGCTCGGCCAGCACGGGGTTGAACATGATGGAACGCGCCCAGCCTTCGCCCGCACCCAGCGTGTCGCCGTAGCTGAAGCCGCCGCAGGCGACAAAGGCTGCGAAGCCGTCCAGCTTGACCGCACCCGATTGCAGGTCGCTCATGTGCACATCGAAGCTGTCGAAGCCGCCTTGCGCCATCGCGTAGGACATCTCGACATGCGAGTTGACGCCTTGCTCGCGCAGGATGGCGACCTTGGGGCGGGCGCCGGTACTGATGAAGGGCGCCTCTGGCGTGAACGTCAGGTGGACATGCAGGCCCGGGTCGTCGGCCTTGCCAGCAACCGCGTGCTCGGCATCGGCGCCAGCGGGGTTGTCGCGCAGTTGCGCGATGCGCCAGCTCACCTCATCCCAGGTCTGCTGCAACGTCGTCAGGTCAGCGCTGAACACCTTCTTCGCATCGCGCCAGACCTCCATCTGCCGCGCCGCATTCGGCTTGGCGACGACATGCGAATGCCTGGACAGGCCATGCGCGCGCAGCACCTGCATGACGGCATCGCGGTCGGCGGCGCGTACCTGGATCAGCGCGCCCAGCTCCTCGCTGAACAGTGCCCGCAGCGTCAGCTCCTCGCGGCGGGCGCCAACCTGGCCGGCCCAGTTCTTGGAGTCGCCCATGTCCGCGCGGCTGTCGCTGATGCCGTCGCCTTCGGTGACCAGCATGTCCACGTTCAGGCTCAGGCCGGTCTGGCCGGCAAAGGCCATTTCGCAGGCAGCAGCCCACAGGCCGCCGTCGGAACGGTCGTGGTAGGCCAGCAGCTTGCCGGCGGCACGTAACTCGTTGATCGCATTGACCAGCGAGACCAGCTGTTGGGGTTCGTCCAGGTCCGGTACGTCGCTGCCGAACTGGTTCAGCGTCTGCGCCAGGATGGAACCCGCCAAGCGGTTCTTGCCCTGCCCGAGGTCGATGAGGATGGCGCACGAGTCCTCGCGCTGCCACTCGGGCGTCAGCGTGCCGCGCACGTCGGCGATGCTGGCGAAGGCCGTGACGATCAGCGACACCGGCGCGGTGACCTGCTGGCCATCCCACTTGGTGCGCATCGACAGGGAATCCTTGCCGACCGGGATCGAGATGCCCAGCGCCGGGCACAGCTCCATGCCGACGGCCTTGACGGTGTCGAACAGCGCGGCGTCTTCGCCGGGCTCGCCGCAGGCGGCCATCCAGTTGGCGCTGAGCTTCACGCGCGGCAGCTCGAAGGGCGCCGCCAGCAGATTTGTGATGGCCTCGGCCACCGCCATGCGGCCCGACGCCGGCGCGTTCACCGCAGCCAGCGGCGTCCGCTCGCCCATGCTCATCGCCTCGCCGGCAAAGCCGTTGAAGTCGGCCAGCGTGACGGCGCAATCCGCCACCGGCACCTGCCAGGGGCCGACCATCTGGTCACGGTGATTCAGGCCGCCCACCGTGCGGTCGCCGATGGTGACGAGGAAGCGCTTGCTCGCCACGGTCGGGTGGCGCAGCACGCTCAACGCTGCCTCTTCCAGCTTCACGCCGGTCAGGTCCAGCGTGCCGCCATCCAGCGCCACCCGGGTCACGTTGCGAGAAGTCTTGGGCGGCTTGCCAAGCAGCACGTCCATGGGCATGTCGATGGGGAAGTCCTCACCATCGGCAAGCTTGAGTTCGCGGACCTCCGTCGTCACGCCGACGACGGCGAAGGGGCAGCGCTCGCGCTCGCACAACGCCGTGAACTGAGCCAGGCTTTCCGGCGCGATGGCCAGCACGTAGCGCTCCTGGCTCTCGTTGCACCAGATTTCCTTAGGCGCCAGGCCCGACTCTTCCAGCGGCACCTTGCGCAGATCAAACCGCGCGCCACGGCCGGCGTCGTTCACCAGCTCAGGGAAGGCATTCGAGATGCCGCCCGCGCCCACGTCGTGGATGGCCAGCACCGGGTTCTCGGCGCCCAGGCCCCAGCAGTGGTTGATGACCTCCTGCGCGCGCCGCTCGATCTCGGGGTTACCGCGCTGCACGGAGTCGAAGTCCAGGTCGGCCGTGTTCGTGCCCGCCGCCATCGAAGAGGCCGCGCTGCCGCCCATGCCGATGCGCATGCCAGGGCCGCCGAGCTGGATCAGCAGCGAGCCGGCCGGGAACTCGATCTTCTTCGTCAGGTCCGAGCGGATGGTGCCCAGACCGCCGGCAATCATGATGGGCTTGTGATAGCCGCGGCGCAGGCCGGCGACGGTCTGCTCGAAGACGCGGAAATAGCCCGCGAGATTCGGCCGGCCGAACTCGTTGTTGAAGGCCGCGCCGCCCAGCGGGCCTTCGATCATGATTTGCAGCGCGGAGGCGATGTGGGCTGGCTTGCCGACCGGGTTCTGCTCCCAGGGCTCGCTGAGGCCCGGCAGGTGCAGGTTGGACACCGAGAAGCCCGTCAGCCCCGCCTTGGGCTTGGAGCCGCGGCCGGTGGCACCTTCGTCACGGATCTCGCCGCCCGCGCCGGTCGAGGCGCCCGGGAAGGGCGAGATGGCCGTCGGGTGGTTGTGCGTCTCCACCTTCATCAGCACCTCGGCCTGCTCCTGGCGGGCCACGTAGGCGGCACCGGCCTTGGGCGCCGGCATCCAGCGCTCGATGGCGTGGCCTTGCATGACGGCCGCGTTGTCCGAGTAGGCGATGACCGTGTGCTGCGGGTTCAGCTTCTCGGTGTTGCGGATCATGCCGAACAGGCTCAGCGGCTGCTGCTTGCCATCGACCGTGAACGACGCGTTGAAGATCTTGTGCCGGCAGTGTTCGCTGTTGGCCTGCGCGAACATCATCAGCTCGACGTCGCTGGGGTTGCGGCCCAGCTTCGTGAAGCTGGTTTCCAGGTAGTCGATCTCGTCGCCTGAGAGCGCCAGGCCGAACTCGACGTTGGCCTTCTCCAGCGCGGCGCGGCCGGCTCCCAGCACGTCGACATGGGCCAGCGGCTCGGCGGTGCGCTCGTCAAAAAGATGAGCCGTGTCCTCGCGGCTGAAGCAAGCCGACTCGGTCATGCGGTCGTGCAGCAGCGCGGCGCAGGCGTTCAGCTCATCCGCGCTCAGCGGCTTGGCGCCACCGAGCAGGCCGCTCCTGGTCGCCACGCGGTACTCGACGACCCGCTCGACGCGCTTCAGCGTGAAGCCGCAGTTGCGGGCGATGTCGGTGGCCTTGGACGCCCAGGGGCTGACGGTGCCGAAGCGCGGCGTGACGACGACCAGCGATCCTTCCGCACCTTCAACGGCCGGCTCGCCATAGGTCAGCAGCGCGGCGAAGCGCTCGCGGGTCTCGCCGTCCAGCGGCGCGTCCGTCCAGACCCAATGCACCGCGCGGGCGCTGATGCCGGTGATGCGGCCACTGACCTCTTGCAGCCTGGCCAGCAAGGCCTGGGCGCGGAAATCGGAAAGAGCGTTGCCGCCCTCGAAATGGGTCAGATGCGGGGTCAGGGCCATGGAATCCGGGGAGGCTGGGCGCGGCGCGGGCGCGCGGTTCTCGGAAATGCTCGGCCCCAGGGCAAGGGCGGCGTGCGCAAGCACGGGATTCTACTGAGCCCCGCCTGGCGGACGAACGGCAACGCCTCGGGGATGAGCGGAAAACACTCCCTCCGCCGCTCATTCCTGCCGTTGCGCCACTGGTCGGGCACCCCCTGCGCTTCGTGACATTGCGCACAGCCCGCGAGCCTCGCCTGCAACAACTCGACACAGCTGGACAGGCAGCCAACAGCTGCGGTCGCCAGACTGATTTCCGTGGTGCCGCGAGGGGCACCCGCATCACGCAAAACAACTCAGAGGCCGTTCACATGAGACAACTCAAGCAACATCTGCAATGGGCGTTCTGCGCCACCACCTGCGCACTCAGCACCGCCGTGCTCGTCGCCTGCGGCGGTGGCGGCGGTGGCGCAGCGGCTACCCAGGCCCCCGCCGCGCCTGCGCCGTCGGTGCCCAGCGCCAGCACCGCCTCGGTCGACGGCACCATCACCGGCTTCGGCAGCGTCATCATCGACGGCCAGCGCTTCGACGACAGCCTCGCCAAGGTCGCCTTCGCCAACAAGCCCGAGGCGCAGACCGCAGGCACGCTGGGCGACCTGCGCACCGGCATGCGCGTGCAGGGCGAGCTGAAGGACGGCGTGCTGCAGAACCTCGTCGTCAACTTCGCCCTCGTCGGCACCGTGGGCGCCGTGGACGCGGCGGCCGGCACACTGAACGTCTTCGGCCAGACCATCAAGACCACCACGACCGGCCAGTTGCCGACCGTGCTGGAAGGCTTCAACGCCTTGAGCCAGCTCGCGGTGGGCGACCTGGTCAAGGTCAGCGGCACGGTAGCCGGCGACGGCAGCATCTGGGCCACGCGCATCGAGCGCAAGGCCAAGGACGGCACGGAAGTCTTTCGTCTCAGCGGCGCCGTCCAGGCGCTGGACACGACGGCCAAGACCTTCACCCTCGTCGGCAACAGCAGCGTCACGGTGAGCTATACCGATGCCAAGCTCCTGCCCACCGGCGCCGTCATCGAGAACGGCAAGCTGGTCAGCGTCGTTGCCACCAGCGCACCGGCGGCCAGCGGCGGCAAGAACGTGTTGACGGCCAGCGTCATCGAGGTCAAGGCGCGCAAGCTGCCCGACTCGTCCGACACCACCGTGGGCGGCCCCATCAACGACTTCAAGAGCCTCGCCAGCCTGCGCATCGGTGACGTCGTCGTCGACGCCGGCACGGCGACGCTGAAGGAAGGCACGCAGGCGGCCGATGTTGTCAACGGCGCGCAGGCGCAGGCCCACGGCAGCATCAAGGACGGCGTCATGAAGGCCGACTGGCTGCGCGTGTTCAAGAACGACACCGCCATCAAAGCCTTGCTCGTCGGCCAGATCACCGACTACGTATCGCTCGCCAACTTCACGCTGCGCGGCACGGTGGTGGACGCCAGCGCGGCCAAGTTCATCAAGGGCAGCGCGGCCGACGTGGCTGCCGGCGCCTGGGTGCAGGTCACCGGCCAGCTGACGAGCGCCGGCGTGAAGGCCAGCGAGATCACCGTGCAGCCACCGCCGGCCGACAAGCCGCAGCGCCTGGCCGGCGCCATCTCGGCCGTGGATGCGACGGGCAAGAGCTTCACGCTGCTGGGCACCACGGTGAAGTGGGGCGACGCCACCAAGGTCAGCCCGGAAGGCAAGCTGCTGGCCAACCTGGCAGCCGGCGTGACCGTCAACGTCGAGGGCACTTACTCGGAAAGCACCGGCCAGTTCACCGCCACCAGCGTCACCGTCGTCAACACCACGGGCGTGGCCAAGACCATCGGCTTCTCGGGCATCGCCTTCAACGTGACCGACGCCGGCCTGCAGATCGGCAGCTACACCGTGTTGATCACGCCCAACACGCTGCTGCAGCCCGCAGGCACCAAGCTGGCCGACCTCATCAACGGCTCGCGCCTGAGCGTGAAGGTCAGCGTCAGCGGCGCTGACGGCGCCATCAAGCTGACCGCCCTCAGCATCGAGCTGCAAAAGCCCGAGAAGGACGACAGCGGCACCGAGTACGTCTACCTGGCCGGCCTGGTGGGCGACTTCGTCAGCAGCGCCAACTTCAAGGTCGGCGGCCAGAAGGTCGATGCCTCCGGCAGTGGCGTCAAGTTCATCGACGGCGACGCGGCCAAGCTGGCCAACGGTGCCAAGGTCGAGATCAAGGGCAGCGTGAAGGACGGCGTGCTGGTGGCCAAGCAGGTGCACTTCATGCCGGGTTGATGCCTTTCGGGCCACCCGCGGACGTAAGAATCTTGTGGGCCAAGCGCCGGGCCGCTCCCAAGCCGGCCCGCGCTGGCGATGTGCCTGCGGCTCGATGCCGCAAGCATCGCCGTCCCCTCGGGGCTGAGGCCGGACATGGCAAGTCCTGTGGACTTGTCGTGCCTGCCGTAGAGCAGCCGCTCTGTCGGCTGCGCGGTCTGCAAGACCGACCAGACTCGCTCGCGTCCAGCGATGCGAGGCTGGGCGAGGGGCAGCTCACCCAACGCGGTACACGTCCAGCACCACGCGGTCGGCCTGGCGCTCCCCGCAGGCCAGCGCCAGCACCTTGTTCAGGTGCAGCCAAGCCGGCGCGCCGGTCTGGAAGCGCATGACGGTGCGGAAGTAGTAGGCCTCCCGCGGCAAGGCCTCGCCGCGGGCGAGCGCAGCCATCACCTCGGGGCTGGCGTGGCGCATGCCATCGCTCTGCACCTCGATCAGCGCGCCGTCCGTGGACCGGATCACGTAGTGCGCCGCAATGTCGAGCACGCCATCGGCGCGGTGGACCTGCCAGTCGACGCCGCCTTCGACGACCTCGCCGCTCAGCTCCGCACCACTGACCGTGCCGCCGGTCAGCGGCACATAGCGTCGTTCACCGTATTTGGCCTGGCCGAGCGTCACGACCGCGCCCACATGGCAGATCACGCGGGTCATGGGCAGCAGCGAGGGCGGTGCGGGCAGGGTGTCGGTCATGGGGTCAAGGGGCATGGGTCGCTGTCGGCGTCGGGTCAGTCGCTATGGACAGCGTAGCGCTGCGACCTAGCATCGGCTGCAAGCGTGCCCGCTGCGGCGCCTGAACGCCGTCATCCCAGAAGATGACTCCACCCCATCCTCCGCACCTTGCGCCCTTCCGTCGATGAAGCTCTGGTCCCTGCCCTCGCCTGCCAATGCCACGCGCGCCACGATGGTCTCGGCGCTGGCCTCGGTGGTCGGCGACATCGGCGAGCTCGGCTTCGCAACGTCCGCTTTGTGCGGCCTCAACGCCGGGCAGCTGCATGCGGCCTCTTGGGCGGTCTACGAGCTGCGGCCTGACGCCACGCCGGTCCTGCACCTGTCGGCCAGCGTGGGCGTGGCGGACACCACGCGCCAGTGCTTCGCGGCCTACCTGGATGGCCTGTACCGTGGCGACCGCAGTTTCGACGGCGTCGCCCCGGGGCATGCCGCTGTGCTGCGCATGCATGCCGACGAAGCGCCGACGCGCGACCACCGCGAGGCCATCTACCGCCGGCACGGCGTGCTGGAGCGGCTGTCGGTGGTGCAGCGGGCGCCCGACCGCTCACTGCTCGCCGTCAACCTCTACCACCACCAGCACCAGGGGCCTTTCGGCGACGGCGAGGTCGCGGGCTTCGCCGAGGCGGCGCCCGTGCTGCTCGCGGCCGTGCAGCGGCACCTCCGCCTGACCGCAGCCGCCGGCCCCGCCGTTACGGCCGACGCACGCCAGGTGCTGAGCCTGCGTTGCCCCGCCCTGACCGAACGCGAGCTCGACGTCTGCGAGCGGCTGCTGCGCGGCTGGAGCTACGACGGCATCGCCGCCGAACTGGGCCTGAGCCTGGCGACCGTCAAGACCTACCGCGCCCGCGCCTTCGCGCGGCTGGGCATGCATTTCAAGAGCGAGCTGTTCGCGGCGTTCCTGCCCCGGCACTGAACCGCTGGCGGCAACGCGCACTGTCGCCCTCTCGGATGACAGTGCTGCCCATCCCAGGGCCGGACACTGCCGGGCCCATGACCGGAGACATGTCCATGCTGCTGCCCCGCCGCCACGCGCTGCTGACCGTTGCCTGCGCGACCCTGTTCGCTGCCGGCCTGCCCCTGCCTGCCGCAGCACAGGGCTTTCCCGATCGGCCGCTGAAGCTGGTCGTCGGGTTCCCGCCCGGCACCGGGCCCGACGTGGTGGCGCGGCTGCTCGGCCAGAAGCTGGGCGAGCAGCTGAAGCAGAACATCGTGGTCGACAACCGCGCGGGCGCCGGCGGGCAGATCGCCGCGCAGGCCGTGGCCAAGAGCCCGGCCGACGGCTACAGCCTGCTGCTCGGCGAAGTCGGCTCCATCAGCATCGCCCCGGCGGCCTTCAGCAAGCTGCCGTATGACCCAGCCAAGGAACTGGCGGTGCTGTCCGAGGTCGTGCGGTCCGACTTCCTGCTGGTGGTGCCGGCCACGTCGTCCCCTCACTCCGTGGCGGATTTCATCAAGGCGGCGAAGGCCAAGCCCGACCGGCTGAACTTCGCGACCTTCGGCGCCGGCACGCCCGGCCACTTCGGCGCCGAGATGCTCGCCGAGCAGGGCGGCTTCAAGATCGAGCCCGTCCACTTCCGCGCCACCGGCGACGCGGTGACGGCCATCGTCGCGGGTGAGGTGCAGGCGGCTTTCGTGACGACGGCGCTGGGCGCCGCGCAGATCAAGGCCGGCAAGATGCGCGCGCTTGCCACCACCGCCCCGTCACGCTCGCCCTTGCTGCCCGATGTGCCCACGTTCACCGAGGCCGGCCTGCCGAAAGTGGATTTCTCCGCCTGGTTCGCGGTCTTCGCGCCGGCCGGCACGCCAGTCGCCGCACAAGACCTGCTCGCCACCCAGATCGCTGCGGCCGTGAAGTCGCCGGACGTGCGCCAGAAGCTGCAGGAGGCCGGCTTCACCGTCACGGGCACCACGCGCGCCGAGGCGGAGCGCACGGTACGCGCCGAAGCCACGCGCTGGGCGGCGGCCGTCAAGACCACCGGCTTCAAGGGCGACTGAGCGCTGGCGATGCGGCGCCGGCCAGCGGCAGCCTGAAGGACGACATTCCCGTTGCCAGGCAGATGCACGTGCCGGGTTGAGCCGCGTTCGCGCAACTTGCTGAGTGACAGGCACGGCCCGCCTCGCGGTGCCGGGCTTTTTCACGGGCGCTGACAGAATCGCCGACCTATGAAAGCCCTGCTGCGATTCCTGGCCTTGGGCATGCTGGCCATGCTGACGACGAGCGCTCAAGCCGAGGATCTTCCTCACGAGCAGCTTGACCTCTACCTGCTGATGGGCCAGTCCAACATGGCCGGCCGCGACACGCGCGGCCTGGCCGCGCAGATGGACGACCCGCGCCTGCTGGCACTGAGCGCCGACGGCCAATGGGTCGTTGCCCGCGACCCCATCCATGCCAAGACCGGTCGCATCGAGCCCGGCGTCGGCCCGGGCATCGCCTTCGGGCAGGAGATGCTCAAGGCCAGCGAGACCGTGGCCATCGGCCTCATTCCCACGGCCGTGGGCGGCACGCCGCTGCGCCGCTGGGTCAAGGGCGGCGACCTCTACGAGCAAGCCCTGGCCCGCGCCCGCGAGGCGGCGAAGACGGGGGTCATCCGCGGCGTGCTGTGGCACCAGGGCGAGTCGGATTCGGACAGCCCCGCCAACGCCGCCAGCTACGGCGCGCGGCTGACGCAGATGTTCCAGGACCTGCGGCAAGACCTCGGCCAGCCCGACCTGCCCATCGTCGTTGGCGAGATCGGCCAGTTTCTGTCGCCCCAACGCCAGCCCGAAGCCGCCACGGTGCGCGAGGCGCTGCGCCACATGCCCGAGGCCCTGCCCCGCGTGGGCTTTGCCGACTCGGCCGGCCTGGGCCATCAGGGCGACGAATTGCATTTCACCGCCGACGCCGCCCGCGAGCTGGGCCGCCGCTTCGCCCGCGCAATGTGGCGGGTGCAGACACAGAGCGCGCAGTAACCGCCCGGTACCGCAGTCAGCGGGAAAGTACGGACCGTCGCCTCGGATTCACCGATTAGGATAGCGCTATCCAGCCTTGGCGCTGCCTCACACTTCCTCGTTTCGCCCTGCTTGCTCTCCATGACCCAACCTGCCCCCGCCTCTCTCGTCATCATGGGCGTCGCCGGGTGCGGCAAATCCACCCTCGCAGCCGTCGTGGCGGACCGTCTGGGGCTTGCCTGGCTGGAGGGCGACCTGTTCCACAGCGAGTCGAGCCGCCACAAGATGGCCCAGGGCGAACCGCTGACCGATGAGGACCGCGCCAGCTGGCTCGCCAGCCTGAGCGAGCAGTTGCGGCAGCGCCCCGGCCTGATCGTGACCTGCTCCGCCCTCAAGCGCGCCTACCGCGACCAGCTCCGCCAGGCCTCACTCGGCCTGCGCTTCGCCTTCCTGGACATCGACAAGGCCGAGGCCAGCCGGCGGGTGACGACGCGCGGCTCTCACTTCTTTGCCGCCAGCCTCGTCGACAGCCAGTTCGAGACGCTGGAGTCACCCGTGGGCGAGCCGGGCGTGATGCATCTCGACGGGCTCAAGCCGCTGGCTGAACTGACCGCCGAGGTCTGCGACTGGCTGGCCCAACGCCAACCGGCAGCCCAGGGCTGATGCCATGAAGCACCCGCCGCTCACCAAGCGCGAGATCGTCGGCTACGGCCTGGGCGACATGGGGTTCAACTTCTACTGGACCAACGTCTCGACCTTCCTGCTGATCTTCTACACCGACGTGTTCGGCATCACGGCGGGCGCGGCGGCAACCATGCTGTTCGTCGTCAAGATCTTCAACGCCTTCACCGATCCCATGATCGGCGCCTTCGCCGACCGCACGCAGACGCGCTGGGGCAAGTTCCGCCCCTATCTGCTGTTCATGCCCGTGCCGCTGGCCGTCATCGGCGTGCTGACGTATTCGACGCCCGACTTCGGCCCCACCGGCAAGCTGGTCTGGGCCTATGTGACCTACCTGCTGCTGATGACGGTCTACACCAGCGTCAACCTGCCCTACAGCGCCCTGTCCGGCGTGATCTCGGGTGACGCGCGGGAGCGCAATGCGATCAACGCCTCCCGCTTCGTCTGCGGTTTCGCGGGCGGCACCCTCGTCACGGCCGTCTCGCCCCGGCTGGTGGCGTGGTTAGGCGCCGGCGACCCGGCCTTGGGCTGGACGCTGACCATGGTGTTCTGGGGCATCGCCGCCGCGCTGATCTTCGTCTTCACCTTCAGCGCGACGAGCGAGCGCGTGCAGCCGGTGCAGGCCGAGCCGTCCAGCGTGCGCCAGGACATTGCCGACCTGCGCAGCAACCTGCCCTGGATCCTGCTGTTCTTCCTCGCGCTGATCATCATGCTCAGCATCACGCTGCGCATGACCAGCGCGGCCTACTACTTCAAGTACGTGGTCAACCGCCCCGAGCTGCTGGCCACCTTCATGCCGGCCTATCTGCTGGCGGCGGCCGCGGGCACGGCGTGCACGCCGCTGCTCACGCGCTTCATCGACAAGCGCAAGCTGCTGATCGGCCTGATGCTGGCCTCCACCGTGCTGTCGACGGCCTTTCTGTTCGTGCCGAGTGACCAGATCGTGTGGATGTACGTGTTGCAGATCGCGCTGGGCCTGTGCCTGGGCCCGAAGTCGCCGCTGTCGTTCTCGATGCTGGCCGACTCGGCCGACTACAACGAATGGCGCAACGGCCGCCGCGCCACGGGCATGACCTTCGCGGCCAGCTCCTTCGCGCAGAAGCTCGGCACGGCCGTCGCGGTCGGCGTCATCGGCACGCTGTTCTCGGCCCTGGGCTATGTGCCCAACGTCGTGCAGTCGGCCGACTCCCAGGCCGGCATCGTCTGGCTGATGTCCGTGATCCCGGCCGGCTTCACGTTGCTGGCGGCCGTCATCATGGCCTTCTACACGCTGGACAACCCCACCATGGCGCGCATCCAGGCCGATCTGGCCGAGCGCAAGTCCTCTACTTCTTCAGCCTGACCCACCATGCTGCGTCACATCAACGGCGGCGAGCGCTGCGAGCTCACCAGCCCCACTGCCCTGCCCAAGGCCGGCGGCTTCCTCTGGAACCGCCGCATGATGATCCAGGTGACCTGCCGCGGCTATGCCACCGCGCAGTTCATGCAGCCCGAACCGGCCAAGTACGCGCATGCGCCCAACCTGGAGGCCAAGACCTTCATGCAGCCGGAGCAGGCCTATTACGCCCACCACCCCGGCCGCTTCGTCTACGTGAAGGACGAGGACACGGGCGAGCTGTTCTCGGCACCGTATGAGCCGGTGCGTGCGCCGGTCGACAGCTTCAGCTTCGTCGTCGGCAAGCACGACCTGAGCTGGACGGTGGAGCACCTCGGCCTGCGCGTGGAAATGACGTTAGGCCTGCCGACCGACGACGTCGTCGAGCTGTGGGAGTTGCGCGTCACCAACCTCACCGGCCGGCCAAGGCGCATCAGCGTCGTGCCCTACTTCCCCATCGGCAACATGTCGTGGATGAACCAGTCGGCCGAGTACCGCGCCGACCTCGGCGGCATCGTCGCCAGCAGCGTCACGCCTTATCAAAAGGTCGCGGACTACTTCAAGAACCTGCAGCTCAAGGACAAGACCTACTTCCTGTGCGAGCGCGCGCCCGATGCGTGGGAGGCCAGCCAAGCTGCGTTCGAGGGCGAAGGCGGCCTGCACCGGCCCAACGCACTGCAGGCCGATCAGCTCGCTGGCGGCGACGCCCGCTACGAAACGCCCGCCGCCAGCGTGCAGTACCAGCTGACGCTGCAACCCAACGCGGGCGAGACCTGGCGCTTCCTCTTCGGCCCCGCGCTGGACGACGCCGAGATCGCGAAAGTGCGCGAGACCTACCTCAGCGAAGCCGGCTTCACCCGCGCCCGGGCGGCCTACGCCGACTACGTCGCCAGCGGTCGTGGCTGCCTGCGCATCACGACGCCGGACGCCGACTTCGACCGCTTCGTGAACCACTGGCTGCCGCGCCAGGTTTTCTATCACGGTGACGTGAACCGGCTCAGCACCGACCCGCAGACGCGCAACTACCTGCAGGACAACCTCGGCATGGCCTACATCGCGCCGAGCGTCACGCGCGGGGCGCTGCTGCATGCGCTTAGCCAGCAGGAGGCGAACGGCGCCATGCCCGACGGCATCCTGCTCATCGAAGGCGCCGAGCTGAAGTACATCAACCAGGTGCCGCACACCGACCACTGCGTGTGGCTGCCCGTGTGCCTGCAGGCCTACCTGGATGAGACGGGCGACTTCGCGCTGCTGGATGTCGTGGTGAACGCGTTGACGGTGGCCCAGCGGCTGGATGCCGCCATGGCCTGGCTGCAGCAGGACCGCGATGCACGCGGCTTGAGCTTCATCGCCCAGGGCGACTGGTGCGACCCGATGAACATGGTCGGCTACAAGGGCCGAGGCGTCTCGGGCTGGTTGACCGTCGCTGCGGCTTATGCGATGAAGCTGTGGGCCGGCATCAGCGCCGACGCCGGTCGCCCTGACGAGGCCACGCGCTGGCAAGCCGCCGCGCAGGAGTTGAACGACGCCGCCAACCGCCACCTCTGGGACGGCGACTGGTTTGCGCGCGGCATCACCGACGACGACGTCGTCTTCGGCGTCAGCGTCGACACCGAAGGCCGCATCTACCTCAACCCGCAGTCCTGGGCCATGCTCAGCGGCGCGGCCAGCAAGGAACAGCGCCAGAAGATGCTCGCGGCCATCGACGCCCAGCTCGACACGCCGCACGGCGTGGCCATGTTCGCGCCGCCCTATTCCGGCATGCGCGACGACGTCGGCCGCGTGACGCAGAAGCATCCCGGCTCGGCCGAGAACGGCGCCGTCTACAACCACGCGGCCAGCTTCTACATCCACGCCCTCTACGACGCAGGCGAGGGCGACCGCGCCTGGCGCGCGCTGCGCCGCATGATCCCGGGGCCCGACCAGGCTGACCTGCTACAGCGCGGCCAATTGCCGGTGTTCATTCCCAACTACTACCGCGGGGCGCACCAGCAGTACCCGCGCACGGCGGGGCGCTCCAGCCAGCTGTTCAACACCGGCACGGCGGCCTGGGCCTATCGCTGCGTCATCGAGGGGCTGTGCGGGCTGCGCGGGCATGCCGAAGGGCTGTTGGTGCAGCCGCAACTGCCTTCGGACTGGGATCGCCTCAGCGCCGAGCGCGAGTTCCGCGGCGCGCGCTTCAAGCTGCAAGTGCGCCGCACGGGCGTGAACCGCGTGCTCCTTGACGGCCAGCCGTTGCCAGACTGTCTGGTGCGCGGCATTGAGCCCGGCCGCGAGTACCAGCTCGATGTCGAACTAGGCTGAAGCCCGCCGAACGACCTGGAAGCCCAGGTCGATGTTCGGCTGCTCCACCGGCTGGCCGCGCATCAGCTTCATCAGCATCTGCGCCGCCTGCTCGCCCATCTCGCGGCGCAGCGTGGCCACCGTGGTCAGGGGCGGCACCATCTGGTCGCTGCCGGGCAGGTTGTTGAAGCCGGCCACGGCCACGCGCTCGGGCACCTTCACACCCAGGCGCAGCGCGGCCAGCAGGGCGCCCTGGGCCAGGTCGTCGTTGCAGAAGAAGATGGCGTCGGTGTCTGGCGCCTCCTGCAGAACGCGCGCCAGCAACTGGCCACCCAGCGCCATCGATGACCGCTCGGGGCTGAGCACCTGGCGCACCGCGTCTCCCAGGCCGGCGGCCTGCATCGCAGCCAGATAACCTTCGCCGCGCTGCAGCGTGCGCGGGTCGAGCTGGGCCGCGGCGTAGGCCACATGGCGCCGGCCGCTGTCCAGCAGGTGCTGGGTGATGGCCCGGCCCGCGTCGCGTTGCGAGAAACCGACACTGTGGATGCCCGGCTCCGAAGCCAGTTCCATCACGTGCACGCAAGGCAGGCCGCTGCCCTCGATCAGCGCTGCGGCGGCAGGACTGCGTTCCAGTCCCGTCAGGATCAGCCCCGCCGGCCGATGCGCGAGGAAGCTGCGCAGCACAGCCTCTTCCTCGCCAGCGTCGTAATGTGTCACGCCGATCAGCATCTGGAAGCCGGCCCCCGTCAGGCTGCGCTGGAGCGCGTCCAGCATTTCCACGAATACCGTATTACTGAGAGCGGGAATCAGCACCGCCACGTGCGAGCTGCGGCTGGAAGCCAGGGCGCGGGCTGCAGGGTCCGGCACATAGCCCAGTTGGGCAACGGCGGCCTGCACTCGCTCGACCAGTTCCGCCGCTACGGCTCGCTCGCCGCGTAGCGCGCGCGAGACAGTGATGGGGCTGACGCCGGCAGCCTGCGCCACGTCGGCCAGCGTCACGCGGCCCGTGGCCCGAGGGCGTCTGGGGGAGGCGGCGGATGTCGTCTTGCTGCTCGGCATGTCTACATGGTATCCCCCATATCGGAGGGGGAATTCGATGCCTAGGATAGCGCAATCCCGAAACGCAATAGCCCTCGGCGCAGCTGTTCAAACCTTGCGGATCGCGTGTTCGGGCGAGTTTCAACCTAAGCCATCCGGCTTTTTTAAGCTCTCGGGACAGCGCTATCCAATAAACAAAGTTTGTTTAGCGAATACCGACTCAACGACCACAAGGCAGCGGCCCCACCCTGCCACCTCAGGAGACCTTCCATGCGAAATCCCGGTTCCAAGACCCTGATCCATCTAGCGGCCCTCACGGCTTGCGCCGTGCTGGCGCTTCCCGCCCTGGCCCAAAGCGTTGAGACCCCGGCGACAACGCCTGACGCCGCGCCAGAAGCCAATCCCCGCCCCAGCGTGCTCGAAGCGGTGATCATTTCGGGCTCGCGCATCTCGGCGCGCGGCTTCACGCAACCGACGCCGACCACGCGCCTCACCGCCTCGGACCTCGAGAAGGCGGCTCACCCGAACATTTTCCAGAGCCTCGTTGAGTTGCCTGCGCTCCAGGGCAGCACGGGTCGCACCACCTTCACCAACAGCACCAGCAGCGGCTTGCAGGGCCTCAGCTCCCTGAGCCTGCGCGGCCTGGCCCCGATCCGCACCCTAACCCTGCTCGATGGCCAACGCGTGGTGCCGGCCAACGTGACCGGCGTGGCCGACATCAGCCAGTTCCCACAGCTCCTCGTCACACAGGTCGACGTGGTGAACGGCGGTGCCGGCGCCTCTTACGGCTCTGACGCCGTGGGCGGCGTGGTGAACTTCATCACCGACAAGCGCTTCAAGGGCTTCAAGGCCAACGTCGAAGCTGGCCAGACCAACTACGGCGACGACAAGAACGGCGCACTGCAAGCCGCCTGGGGCAGCAGCTTCCTTGACGACCGTGCGCACATTGCCGTGAGCGTGGAACTCGTCCGTGAAAAGGGCGTGCCCTCACCCCGCTTTGGTGGCCAGGGCGCCAACGGCCGCACCTGGTTCAACAACCCGGCCTGGCAACAGCGCCCGACCGGCCAAACCACGGACGGCAAGCCGCAGCTGTTCGACATCCGCAACGCCCAACAGTTCCAATACTCCAAGTACGGCTTGATCACGCAGGGTCCGCTGCAGGGCACCGCCTTCGGCAAGGACGGCGTGCCCTACAAGTTCGAGTACGGCTCCAACGGCGTGCCCACCGGCACCGGTGCAGTGACAGGCTGCATCACCCCCTTCTGCGTGGGTGGCGACCTCTCCGGCACAGTCGGCGGCGGCACCACCATGGGCATGAACCTGCAGCGTGAAGTCTTCTACACCCGTGGTAGCTATGAACTGGACGATGACACCGAGGTCTACTTCACGGTCAACCTGGCCAAGACCAACGCCCGCAACACGCCCAACCCCGGTTCACCCAAGCTGGACAACTTGACCATCCAGTGCGAGAACCCCTACGTGCCGGCCTCCATCAAGCAGGCCTGCGTGGACAAGGGCATCACCAGCTTCAAGTTCGGCACCGCTTACGGCAACCAGCCCAAGGACATCGACGTCAATCCGATCCGCGAACAGAAGCGGTTCGTGGTGGGTGCAAACGGCAAGGCCAACGTGCTGGGCCGGACCTGGTCGTATGACGGCTACGTCGAGCACGGCGAAAACAGCATCGACCTGAAGGTCAGCAACATCATGCTGAACCCGCGCTTCAACGCCGCCATCGACGCCGTGCGCAATTCGTCCGGCCAGATCGTCTGCCGCAACGCCACCGCCGCGGCCGCAGGCTGCGTACCACTGAACATCATCGGCGATGTGCAGCAGGATCCGGCCGCGCTGGCCTATGTGTTCCCGGCCGTCGGTCCGCATCAGTTGTCGGTGCAGCGCCAGACGGTGGTCAGCTTCAACGTCAACGGCCAGCCGTTCTCGAACTGGGCAGGACCGGTGGCCGTCGCCTTCGGGGCGGAAGGTCGCAAGGAAAGTTACTGGGTGACGGGCGACCCCTACGGCAATGGCGTCTACCCCGCAACGCCCAATACGGCCGACTACCCGGCTGACCCGCTTCTCAACACCACCGTGGGCAACAACTGGTTCGCCGGCAATTACCACGCCGCGGCGGGCGCCTACAACGTGAAAGAAGGCTTCGTCGAAGTGAACGCTCCGATGTTCAAGTCCGACAGCCTGGGCGAGGCCAACCTCAACGCGGCCGTGCGTCGCACGATCTACAGCACCGCCGGCGGCATCAACAGCTGGAAGATCGGCTCGACCTGGAAAACCGGTATCGATGGCCTGCGCGTTCGCTACGTCGCCTCGCGTGATGTGCGTGCGCCGAATCTCTCCGAGCTGTTTGCCGCGCCGGTGGTCATCAACCAGGCCGTCAACTTCCAGGGCAACACCTACAACGTGCAGCAGCGCACCATCGGCAACGTCGCACTTCGCCCCGAGCTGGCCAACAACCGCATCCTCGGCCTGGTGTTGTCGCAGCCCAAGTGGGCGCCTGGCTTCAGTGCGTCGATCGACTACTTCGACATCAAGTTGAAGGACGTGATCGCCACCCTCGGAGCGCAGCAGGAAGTGGACCTCTGCGCTGCCGGCAACCAGGAGATCTGCGCCGCGATGGATCTTGTCAGCCCCGTGAAGTACGTGACGCTGCAGGCCTTCAATCTGTCCAAGATGCGCAACAAGGGCTTCGACATGGAAGCTGTCTACCGATTCAACCTGGCCAGCGTCAATCTGCCCGGCAAGCTCATGCTGCGCGCCCTGGCCACCCACACGAAAAGCTTCCTCCAGGAATCCGGCATCGTCGGCACCATCCCGGCCGAGCGCGCAGGTGTCAACCTCGGCGACACGCCGAAGTGGAAGGCCCAGTTCTCGCAATCCTGGGAAGGCGAAAAGGCCAGTTTCACGGTGAGCCAGCGCTGGGTCAGCGATGGCGTCTACAGCAACGAGTTCATCGAGTGCCAGACCAACTGTCCAGTCTCCACCGCCCAGCACCAGACCATTGACAACAACCAGATGAAGGGCGCTTTCTATTGGGATCTCGCCGGCAACTACAAGATCAATAAAAACATCACCGCCTACTTCAAGATCGACAACGTCACCGACGTCGCGCCGCCCAACGCCCCGGGCACCAACACCGGCTATGGCGTGAACCCCTCGCTGTTCGACGTGCTGGGCCGCCAGTACCGTGTGGGGGCACGGATGTCGTTCTGATGCGGGAGGTGTGCGGCGCCGTCGATCGACGGCGC
>NZ_JBGCUM010000037.1:0-54967 GCF_054177665.1 Roseateles sp. P5_E8
ACCCACAGCCCACCCGCCGGTGTCGCCTCGGGCGACTCGCGCAGCGAGCCGGCGGCACGGAGCGTGTCGGCCTGCGCCGCCACCCATTCGAGATGGGCCTGTAGCAGCTCTCGGCGCAGCTCACCGGCATCGGGCTTGTCGTGAAACCGCACGGCGAACAGCGTCCAGTCTTCGTGGGCGTTGCTCGTCAGCGCGGCGAAGTCATGTTCAGCCATGGATCGCCGCAGCGACGATGTTGCCGATGGAGATGCACATCGCGCCGACGACGATGGCCAGCGCGAGGTTCTTGCGCTCGACCAGTTCCTCCCACAGCTTGTAGGGCGTGATGAGGTCGACGATGACGAAGGCGACCCAGAAGATGACGACGCCGATGACGGCGTACATCGTCGAGCCGAGGATGACTTCGGGTTTGAGCCAGTCAAGGGTCATGGGGTTCTCCTGAGGTATCGGTTCACTTGTGGCCACCGCCACCGCTGCTGTAGCCGCCGTAGCTGCCACCGGAACTGCCGCCGTAGTAGCCACCGCCACTGCGCGCGCTGGTGCGGCATTGCTGATATTCGTTGCTGGTAGCGCCGAAGCTGTCCTTGTAGCGCTGGCAGCTGTCGCTGGAGCAGGCGCGCAGCAGGGCGAACAGCAGCACGATCAGCACAAGGCCGATGACGATGTTGCGCAGCAGCGTACCGCCGCTCTTGAAGGCCGAAGCGTCGCGCGCGAACTGGGCGGCTGGGGCCGACAGGCCGAAGGCCTTCTGAACTGTGTCGGCGGGCAGCGTCTGGCCGGCGCTCCAGGTGACTTCCGGGCCCTGCTGCTCGCGGCTCAGCAGGTACTGGCCGTCCTTGCTGGCGTAGTCGGTGACCTTGACGCGGTCGTCCAGGCGCACGGGCCAGTAGAACTCGCCCAGCACATGGGTGGTTTTGGCCTGGTAGGTCCAGCGTTCGTCGTAGGCGCGGCTCTGCCATTGGGCGCCGCCGCGTTGGGCGGTGGGCGCGCCGGTGAGCGTGCGCACCAGGCTCCAGCCTTCGCGCGTGTCGACGAGGAAGGCGAAGCCGGCCAGGCGGTTGTAGAGCAGGTACTCGTGCCAGAAGCTTTGTTCGTCCTCGGCGTCATCGGGCAGGTCACAGCGCTCCTGGTAGCCGACGACGGTCCAGCCTTGCGGCTTCTCGCCGGCCAGTGCCAGCGTGCCGGTGCGGCCCAGCGGGATCAGCGGGGGCAGGCTTGGCGACTGAGGCGTGAAGCCCAACGCCTTGGCGTCACCTTCAGGCAAGTCGACGACGGCCTGGCATTGGCCGCAGGCCATGCTCTTGGTCTGCGCAAGCTTCGGAAGCAGCGGCGCGCCGCAGCTGGGACAGGCGATGCTGCGGCCGGCGAAACGGCTTTCAGCGACGGACTCGCCTTCGGCCGTCGTGCGCAGGCCTTGCAGGGCCAGGTCGGCCAGCTGCACGCCGCGGCCGACGGACCAGACCGGCGGGCCGTCCTCGCGGAATTCCAGCGTGCCGACCTCGTCCTGTGCGTTGCGCAGCTCGACGATGCGGCCGGTGCGCGGCACGCGCGGCAGCTCGCCCTCGGCGGCGCGCACGGCGGCCTGCACGACGGCGGCGACCTGCCAGCGCTGGCCGGCCAGCGTCAGCGGCGCACCGACCTGAGGATCTGTGGGCGGCGACTCCGTGAGCGGCGCTTCCAGGCTGAGGACGAACTGGCCGTTGTCCTCGCTGAGCCAAGCCACGCGGGGGGTGTCACCGCTGGCGTCGAACAGCAGATGCCATTCGTTCCAGTTGCCCAGCTCAGAGCCACGCTGCACGCGGCCGACGGCGGTGAAGCCGCTGCCCATCCAACTGCCGCTGGCACCGAGCTGCAGCGGCGAATAGTCTTCAAAGATCTCGGCGCTCTTGCCGATCTGGCTCAGCGTCTCGCCATCGCGCAGCAGCGTGCTGCGGCAGAAGCCGCAGACGGCGCTGGCGGAGGCCGCGCTCGCGAACTCGACCGGCGCGCCGCAGTTCGGGCAGGCCGCGCGCCAGCGGCGCTGGGCCGCCTGCTCAGCCAAGCTTCTTCAGGAGGTCCGCTTTTTTGGCGGCGAATTCCTCGTCGGTCAGGATGCCCTTGGCCTTGAGGTCGCCGAGCTTTTCCAGCAGCGAGACGATGTCCTCGGGCTTGCTGGCGGCCGGGGCGGGTGCTGCGGCGCCGACGCCCGCCAGGCCCTGGCCCAGCGTCTGCGCCAGCGTCTGGCCCAACGCCACGCCGGCGCCCAGGCCGATGGCCTCGCCGGCAATGCCGCTGCCGCCGGAGCCACCTTTGGCCAGCTCAGGCAGCGCCTGGGCGGTCTGGTACTGGATGAACTGGCCCATGTTCTGGCCAATGATGCCCATGCCGATGCGCTGGTCGAGGATCTTCTGCAGCTCCTCGGGCAGGGAGACGTTCTGCATCGTCACCGACAGCAGCTCCAGGCCGATGGCATCGAAGGACGGCGAGGTGGCGTTCTTGAGCGCGGCGGCGAACTCGATCTGGTTGGCCGCCAGGTCCAGGAAGGCCGTGCCGCTGCTGGCGACGGCATCGCTGATGTGCTGCAGCATCAGGCCGCGCAGCTGCCCGTCGAGCTCGGCCGTCGTGTAGCGCTCGCGCGTGCCGGAGATCTGGCTGTGGAAGACCTTGGCGTCCTTGACGCGATAGGCGTAGTTGCCGAAGGCGCGCAGGCGCACGGCGCCGAAGTCCTTGTCGCGGATGGTGACCGGCTGGCTGGTGCCCCAGCGCTGGTCGATCTGCTGGCGGGTGCTGAAAAAGTAGACATCGCTCTTGAAGGGCGACTCGAAGAGCTTGTCCCAGTTCTTGAGATAGGTCAGCACGGGCAGCGTCTGTGTCGTCAGGCGGTGCGTGCCGGGGCCGAAGACATCGGCGACCTGGCCCTCGTTGACGAAGACGGCGACCTGGGATTCGCGCACGACGAGCTGGCCGCCGTTCTGGATTTCCATGCCGGACATCGGGAAGCGCCAGGCCAGTGTGCCGTCGCTGTCCTCGGTCCACTGGATGACGTCTATGAACTGTTTCTTGATGAAATCCATCAGGGCCATGTCGGTTCCCGCATGCGGTGAAGAGAAATTTGGAGGCGAGTATCGGCCGGAGGTAGAGGCCCTCGTGACCCAAACAGGTGAATCTCACCCAGTCGGCGACGAGAATCTACGCCATGCCCCGAGTTTGCATCCAGACCGACGACTTCGACCTTAGCGCCGAAACGGCCGCCCTGCGCCTTGAGGATGGCGGCGTCGGCGCCGTGGTCACCTTCGTCGGCACCGTGCGTGAGCACAGCAGCGGCCAGGCGGTCAGCGCCATGGAGCTGGAGCACTACCCCGGCATGACCGAGGCGGCCATCGAAGGCATGGTGGACGAGGCCTTGGCCCGCTTCGATATCCGTGCCGCCAAGGTCATCCACCGTGTCGGCATGCTTCAGGCACGCGACCAGATCGTGCTGGTGCTGGTCACCAGCGCCCACCGAGGGCAGGCCTTCCAGGCTTGCGAATTCCTGATGGATTACCTGAAGACCCAGGCGCCGTTCTGGAAGAAGGAGCACACGCCGGACGGCGCGCACTGGGTGGACGCCCGGGTGGCGGACGACCAGGCGCTGGCGCGCTGGGGCATTGCCGGAGGGAATGCGGTTTGAATGCCTTGGCGGTTTCACTCGGCGCGGCTTTGGGCGCGCTGGCGCGCTGGCAGGCGGGGGTGCTGTTCAACACGCGCTGGGTCGGCTTCCCGCTCGGCACGCTGCTGGTCAATCTTGTTGGCGGCTTTCTGATCGGCATGGCGCTGGAGTGGTTTGGCCGGCAGCCGAATGATTTGCTGAAACTTTTTCTGGTCACCGGCTTCCTGGGCGGGCTGACAACCTTCTCGGCGTTCTCGGGCGAGTCGCTGGCGCTGCTGAAGCACGGCGAGCTGGGCATGGCGCTTGCGCACACGCTCGCCCACGTCGTGGGATCGCTGTTTGCCGCCTGGGTGGGCATGAAGCTTGTGCAGGCCTTGATTTAGCGCAACTTGAAAAGCGCCGATGGGCGCCCACTTGGCTTCGCAACCGGAGGATTGACTCACCATGCGTGCCGACAAGTTCACCACCCGCTTCCAGGAGGCGCTCAGCGACGCCCAGAGCCTGGCCCTGTCTCGCGACAACCCCTACATCGAGCCCAGCCATGTCCTGGCCGCCATGCTGGCCCAGGACGACGGCCCGCGCGCCTTGCTGCAGCGCGGCGGCGTCAACGTCCAGGGGCTGAAGACGGCGCTGGAGGGCCTGATGGCCGGCCTGCCGCAGGTCAGCGGCTCGGGCCAGACGGTGCAGGCCGGGCGCGACCTCGTCAGCCTGCTGCAGGCGGCCGAGAAGGAGGCCGGCAAGCGCGGCGACCAGTTCATCGCCAGCGAGATGTTCCTGCTGGCGCTGGCCGACGCCAAGACCGACCTGGCCGGCGTCGTGCGCGGCCACGGCCTGACGCGCAAGGCGCTGGACACCGCCATCGAGGCCGTGCGCGGCGGGCAGAACGTCGATTCGGCCGAGGCCGAGGGCCAGCGCGAGGCGCTGAAGAAGTACACGCTGGACCTGACCGAGCGCGCCCGCCTGGGCAAGCTGGACCCGGTCATCGGCCGCGACGAGGAGATCCGCCGAACCATCCAGGTGCTGCAGCGCCGCAGCAAGAACAACCCGGTGCTGATCGGCGAGCCGGGCGTGGGCAAGACGGCCATCGTCGAGGGCCTGGCCCAGCGCATCATCAACGGCGAGGTGCCGGAGAGCCTCAAGGGCAAGCGCGTGCTGGTGCTGGACATGGCCCTGCTGCTGGCCGGCGCCAAGTACCGCGGCGACTTCGAGGAGAGGCTCAAGGGCGTGCTGAAGGAGGTGAGCCAGGACGCCGGCCAGACCATCCTCTTCATCGACGAGATCCACACCATGGTGGGCGCCGGCAAGTCCGAGGGCTCCATCGATGCCGGCAACATGCTCAAGCCGGCGCTGGCGCGCGGCGAGCTGCACTGCATCGGCGCGACGACGCTCAACGAGTACCGCAAGTACGTCGAGAAGGATGCGGCACTGGAGCGGCGTTTCCAGAAGGTGCTGGTCGACGAGCCCAGCGTGGAGGCGACCATCGCCATCCTGCGTGGCCTGCAGGAGAAGTACGAGGTGCACCATGGCGTGGAGATCACCGACCCGGCCATCATTGCCGCGGCCGAGCTGAGCCACCGCTACATCACCGACCGCTTCCTGCCCGACAAGGCCATCGACCTCATCGACGAGGCGGCGGCCAAGATCAAGATCGAGATCGACTCCAAGCCCGAGGCCATGGACCGGCTGGACCGCCGCATGATCCAGCTCAAGATCGAGCGCGAGGCGGTGCGCAAGGAGAAGGACGAGGGCTCGGTGAAGCGCTTCGGCCTCATCGAGGACGAGCTGCTCAAGCTGCAGCGCGAGTACGAGGATCTGGAAGAGATCTGGACGGCCGAGAAGGCTCAGGCTCAGGGCTCGGCCCATGTCAAGGAAGAGATCGACCGCATCAAGCAGCAGATCGAGGAACTCAAGCGCAAGGGCGACTTCAACAAGCTGGCCGAGCTGCAATACGACCGTCTGCCCAAGCTGGAAAAGCAGCTGAACGAGGCGCAGGACAAGGAAGCCGGCGCCAAGGGCAAGGGCGCCACCCGGCCGCGCCTGCTGCGCACGCTGGTGGGTGCGGAGGAGATCGCCGAGGTCGTGGCGCGCTCCACCGGCATCCCGGTCGCCAAGCTGATGCAGGGCGAGCGCGAGAAGCTGCTGCAGATGGAAGGCAAGTTGCACGAGCGCGTGGTGGGCCAGGCCGAAGCCATCCAGGCCGTGTCCGACGCCATCCGCCGCTCGCGCGCCGGGTTGTCAGACCCGAATCGGCCGCTGGGCAGCTTCCTCTTCCTGGGCCCCACGGGCGTGGGAAAGACCGAGCTGTGCAAGGCGCTGGCCGGCTTCCTGTTCGACAGCGACGACCACATGGTGCGCATCGACATGAGCGAGTTCATGGAGAAGCATTCGGTGAGCCGCCTGATCGGCGCGCCGCCCGGCTATGTGGGCTACGAGGAAGGCGGCACGCTGACCGAAGCGGTGCGCCGCAAGCCCTACTCGGTGCTGCTGCTCGACGAGGTCGAGAAGGCCCACCCGGACGTGTTCAACGTGCTGCTGCAGGTGCTGGACGACGGCCGCCTGACCGACGGCCAGGGCCGCACGGTGGACTTCAAGAACACCGTCATCGTCATGACGTCCAACCTCGGGTCGCAGCACATCATGGCGCTGTCGGGAGAGAGCGACGAGGTCATCCGCGAGGCCGTGTGGGGCGAGGTCAAGGCCCACTTCCGGCCCGAGTTCCTGAACCGCATCGACGAGACCGTCATCTTCCACGCGCTGGGCGCCGACCACATCAAGTCCATCGCCCGCATCCAGCTGCGCCTGCTCGAAAGGCGGCTGGAGAAGCTGGAGATGAAGCTGGACATCAGCGAGGCGGCGCTGGACGAACTGGCCAAGGTCGGCTTCGACCCGGTGTTCGGCGCCCGGCCGCTGAAGCGTGCCATCCAGCAGCGGGTGGAGAACCCGCTGTCACGGCTCATCCTGGAGGGCAAGTTCGGGCCCAAGGACGTGATCCCGGTGGACGTGGACGGCGGTGAGTTCAGCTTCGCGCGGGTTGTGCACTAAACCGTGGTTGGCGCGTCGCTCTGTAGAGCCTTGTCGATCTCGACGCGGTTGCGACCGGCTTCCTTGGCGCGGTAGAGGGCCTCGTCGGCGCGTTTGAGTGCGCCGGCCGCCGGAGCGCCCGGTGGCGCCAGGGCCACGCCGAAGCTGGCGGTGACCGTGATGCGGCCAGCGCCGGCGCTGATTTCGGATTGCTCGACACGTTCGCGCAACTTCTCGGCCAGGCGGGCGGCGTCACGCACGCGCGTGCCCTGGCAGGCGATGAGGAACTCCTCGCCGCCCCAGCGGCCGAAGACGTCGCTGGCGCGCAGGTTGGCCGCGACGACGGCGGCCACGCGCTTCAGCACTTCGTCGCCGCAGTCGTGGCCGTGGCGGTCGTTGACCCGTTTGAAGTGGTCGATGTCGAACATCACCAGCGTCATGCCCTGTGCGGCCTCTTCGTAGTCGTCCAGCGACTGCTCCAGGCCGCGGCGGTTCAGCACGCCGGTGAGGTCGTCGATGGTGGCCAGGCGTCGCAGCTTCTCCTGCTCGATGCGCAGCAGCCGGGTACGCGCCGTCAGCGCGTCGATCTCGCGTTGCTGTTGGCTGTAGCCCTGGCGCAGCCGCGTCCAGCCGCGCAGGGCCAGCAGGCTGGCGGCCAGCAGCCAGCTGACCACGATGCCCAGGTAGACCTGATCCCGGCTGACCCATTGGCCCTTCAGCACCAGGCGGCGCACCTGCAGCTCGTGGGTCTGGCCCGGCTTGACCATCGGCACGTCAAGCGACACGCCCACCGCGTTCTCCAACCCGGGGCGGTTGTATTCGCGGGCCAGGTCGAACTGGAGAATCCACCACTCGGGCACGGTCAACTCGTTGAGATCCACGCGTGCGGGCTTGCCGATGTCGCGCAGCCTCAGGTTGACCGAATGAAAGCGTGCGGTGTTGAGGTCCTCCACCTTGGAGAAGCGTGAGTCGAAGTTGCGGATGGCCAGGCGCACGAAGGGCGACGGGCCTTGGTAGGCGACGTCGATCTCGACGGTGTCGAAGAGGCTGAGATCTCGACCGCTTTTGGGATCTTCGCCGCTGAGCACGTAGGTGAGGCCGCAACCCATGTAGCTCTTGGGCTCGGCGTACTGGCAGCGCAGGTGACGTTGCTTGTCGGCGTCCAGCCATCGCACCGAGGATTCGTCCTGGGTGCCATCCGCGTTGATCAGGTAGGGGCCGCCAGCGACGCCCGGCACCATCAGGTCAAGCGTGCGCGCGGGCAGCAGTTCGATGCCGGCCAGGACCGCCAGCGTCAGCGCGACACCAGCCGTCAGGAGTTTGGGGTTGCTGAGGTCGTATTGCATTCAGCCCGGCTTCAGACGGTGGTCGGTGCGTCGCTCTGCAGCGCCTGGTCGACCTCGACGCGGTTGCGGCCGGCAGCCTTGGCGCGGTAGAGGGCTTCGTCGGCGCGCTTGAGGGCGCCTGCCGCCGGTGCGCCTGGCGGCGCGAGCGCCACGCCGAAGCTCGACGTCACGGCGATGCGGCCACCCGAGCTGTTGATCTCGCTCTGCGCCACACGCTCGCGCAGCTTCTCGGCCAGGCGGGCGGCGTCGCGCACGCGGGTGCCCTGGCAGGCGATCAGGAACTCCTCGCCGCCCCAGCGGCCGAAGACGTCGCTGGCGCGCAAGTTGGCGGCGACGACGGCGGCCACGCGCTTGAGCACCTCGTCGCCGCAGTCATGGCCGAGTCGGTCGTTGACGCGCTTGAAGTGGTCAATGTCCAGCATGACCAGCGTCATGCCCTGGGAGGCCTCCTCGAAGTCGTCCAGCGACTGCTCCAGGCCGCGGCGGTTGAGCACGCCGGTGAGCTCGTCGATGGTGGCCAGGCGGCGCAGCTTCTCCTGCTCGATGCGCAGCTGGCGTGTGCGCACGGTCAGCGCGTCGATCTCGCGCTGTTGTAGGCGGTGGCTCTGGCGCAACTGCGTCCAGCCGCGCAGCACCATCAGGCTGGCGCCCAGCAGCCAGGCGCAGACGATGCCGAAGTAGACACGGTCGCGGCTGACCCACTCGCCTTTGAACGTCAGGCGGCGCAGCTGCATCTCATGCTCCTGGCCGGCCAGGTCGCCGGGCAGGTCGATGGCCAGGGCGATGGCGTTCTCCAGACCGGGGCGGTTGTATTCGCGGGCCAGGTCGAACTGGTGGATCCACCATTCCGGCACCGTCAGCTCGCTCAGCTCGATGTGCACGGGCTTGGCGATGTCGCGCGGCCGCAGATTGACGTTGTGCATGCGCGCGCTGTTGCCGTCGTCCAGCTTGGAGAAGCGTGGGTCAAAGTTGCGGATGGCCACGCGCACGAAGGGCGCCGGGCCCTTGTAGGCCAGGTCCATCTCCACGGTGTCGAAACGGCTGAGGTCCCGGCCGCGCGCGGGGTCGTCCCCGGCGAGGCTGAAGGTCAGGCCGCAGGGCTGGTATTTTTCGAAGGCGGTGTAGTGGCAGCGCCAGCGCAGGTGCTCGGCGTCCAGCCATTGCACGGGCGGCTCGCCTTGTGTCTCACCGGGCGTCATCAGGTAGAGGTTGTTGACCGCGCCGGGCGCGGTCAGCTCCAGCGTGCGCGCGGGCAGCAGCTCCAGGCCGACGAGCGCGGCCAGTGTCAGGACGATGCCGCTCACTAGGAGATTGGGTTTGCTCAGGTCGTATCGCACGCAGGTCGGGTCACCGGTCGCAGAGCGGTCACTGTAGGGCCTGAAGGCCCTGGCGTCAGCTCCTCGCTGCCCCGGCCTGTGGCATAGGTCACCACAGTGAGCGATGGTCCTCGGTCACGCCGGTCAGGGCGGTGACGGCCCTGCCTTTGGCGGTGCCGTCGAAGCGGCCGATGGGCTGCACGTAGCGGCTGGCGGCAAAGCCGAGGTGCTTGTCCGCCTCGCGGGCGCCCTCGGGCGTGAAGACAAGGTCCAGCAGGCCGTCGTCGGTGCGTATGCGCCAGGGCGACAGTGGCCGCGCAGCGTCTAAGTCGAACTGCGCGGCACCCAGTGCCGTGGGCTGGCCGTCCAGCCACAGCACGTTCTCCTGGCCGCCGAAATAGCCCTGCTGCAGGTTGAAGCCGATGTCGGGCCGGTGCGCGCTGGCCCAGCGCCAGGCGGTGTCGCGGGCGAGCAGACCGTTGGAGGCGTCGACGGCGGCCCAGGCCGTGTCCAGCTCGAAACGCCGGCCACCCGCCTCGGCCCAGCCGCGCACGGGCAGGGCGGTGGTCTTCTGCGTCGCGTGGGCCAGGCCACCGTCGACGGGGCCGATGGCCAGCAGCGGCGGGGCCATGTCGGCCAGGTCCAGTTCGGCCTCAATGTGCAGGGAGCGGGTGGTGACATCCAGGCGCAGGCGGTCGCCGGCTTCATGGCGCAGCGACAGCCTCGCGCCCGGGCCGCGAAACCAGGCGCTGGCGCCAGCCAGCGGCGAGTCGCCCACGCTGGCCTGCAAGCCCGGCAGCCCGTCCTGGCTCCAGTCGGCCAGCAGCGTGCGGCTCTGCCGGTCAAAGAGATAGGCGAAGGCGCTGCTCGCCCAGCCGAGGTCGACGATGGCGACGCCGATGAAGACGGCCTCGTCGCCCAGGCCGACGTAGTGCCAGCGCTTGTGATGCAGGCGCCGCCACAGCCAGCCCGGGCTTGGGTTCAGTGCCGCCCAGTCGAGGCGCGCGATGCGCCCGGCGTAGCGGCCGTGGGCGGGCTGGCCGGCGAGCACGACGGCAGCAGGAGCGGTTTTCAGGGCGATGACCATGCGGGTTTTGCCGTCGGCAGGCGGCGCTGGTTTGGCGGCAATATCTCACCATGGACTGGTTGCCTGCCCCTTTGCTTGACTTGTACCAACGCCACTTCGACTGGCGCGACCTGACCCTCGTGCTGTTGTCGCCGGTCTTCGGCGTCTTCATCGCGATGGAGGCCTGGCGCTTTCGCAAGACCGGCGTGTTCGACTTCCGCGACACCTTCGACAGCATGAACAGCGGCGGCAGCTATCTGGTGGCCGATCTCTTCCTGCTCGCCGTGTTGGTGCTGCCGGCCATGGGCTGGGTCTACGACCATCGCCTCTTCACCATCGACGTGACCGTCTGGCGTTTCGTCGGCCTCTTCCTGCTCGTCGAGTTCCTGTATTACTGGTTTCACCGCGGCAGCCACCGCATCCGCTGGTTCTGGTGCGCCCACGTCGTGCACCATGGCTCGGAGAAGATGAACTTCGGCACCGCATTGCGGCAGAGCTGGTTCTACCCTATCGCCGGCAACTGGTTGTTCTACCTGCCGGCCGTGTGGCTGGGCTTCGAGCCGCGCTGGGTGCTGTTCGCGCTGTCGCTGAACCTCGGCTACCAGTTCTTCGTGCACACGTCGTGGGTGGGCAGGATGCCGGCCTGGTTCGAGTACATCTTCAACACGCCTTCGCACCACCGCGCCCACCACGGCCGCAACCCGCAGTACATCGACAAGAACTTCGGCGGCACGCTGATCGTCTTCGACCGCCTGTTCGGCAGCTTCGTGCCCGAGGAGGCGCCGGTGGACTACGGCCTGGAGCACCCGTTCCCGACGCACAACCTGTTCTGGCTGAACGCCCACGAGTGGCGGGCGATGTTCCATGACATGGCCCGGGAGAAAACCTGGGGCATGCGCCTGGCCCACCTATGGAAGCCGCCCGAGTGGCGGCGGCATTACAACGGCTTCAAGGACTGACGGCAGCCGCTGTCACTGCTTGAGGTGCTTGGCCAGGAAGGCTTCCATGCGCCCGGCGAAGTCCACGCGGTTCTTCACGACGGCGAAGCCGTGACCCTCGCCGGGGTAGGTCACCCACTCGGGCTCGTTGCCGGCGGCGCGCATCGCCTTGCGCAGCCGCTCGCCGTGGGCCAGCGGCACGCGCCGGTCCTCCTCGCCGAAGGCCAGCAGCAGCGGCGCCTTGATGCGCGCGGCCTGCTGCACCGGTGAGTTGGCGGCGATCATGTCGGCGTCGGCCTTGCCGTCGGCCACCAGTTCGGCCATGCGGTACTTGCGCATGATCTCGCTGATGTCGTCATCGACCCAGATCGAGCCGTTGACCAGCAGCTCCAGGTCGGTCACGGCCACCCAGGCCACGCCGCAGCGGTAGAGGCCGGGGTCCTTGATCAGGCCCATCAGCGTGCTGTAGCCGCCATAGCTGCCGCCGGCGATGCAGGCCTTGTCGCTGGCGATGCCTTCCTTCTGCGCCCAGCGCAGCGCATCGGCCACGTCGTCCTGCATGGCCTGGCCCCATTGCCGAAAGCCCGCCTTCAGGTGGGCTTCGCCATAGCCGGTGCTGCCGCGGAACTCCGGCTTGATGACCACATAGCCGCGAGACGCCAGGAACTGTGAATTGGCGTCCCACTGCCATTGAGCGCCGCGCGACCAGGGGCCGCCGTGCACCAGCACGACGGCGGGCAGCGGGCCCTTGGCGGCCGGGTTCTTCGTGACCCACACGGGCAGGTCGCGGCCATCGCGGGCGCTGATGCGGTGCAGGGCCATCGTCGCCATGTCATCGGCCTTGACCTCCACCTTGACGCGCCCGACCTGCTGCCAGGCCTTGCCGTCGCTGGCGGCGCCGCGGTGCAGCCACCATTCGCCCGGCTCGCGGTCGCTGTAGGAGCGCACCAGCAGCACCATGTCGGGCTTGCCGCAGTGGCGGCAGCTGATGCGGTTGACGCGGCCCGGCAATGCGCCGTCCACGTCGGCCTGGATGGCCGTCATGCCGTCGGTCAGCCAGGCGGTGGATTCGACGTCGGTCAGCACGCGCACGCCGCGCAGCTTGCCGTCGTTCTCCACCCGCAGCGCGCCGCTGAAGTCGAAGCCGGGCGTGACGACCAGCGCCTGCTCGTCGGGCGCGCGGCGGGCGAAGTCGTAACGTGCGAGCACCGCGTAGCCCTGCGCGCCGCGGGGTTGCGTGATGTACAGGTTGCCGTCGCTGTCCACCGTGTGCGGGCGGAACGGCGCGTGGCCCAGCGCGCTGTCGTACAGCGGCTGCCAGTCTTCGCTGCCCGGCGCGCGCCAGAAGGCGGCTTCGCGGTCCTCGCGCAGCGTGAGCGCCACGCGGGCCTCGCCGTGCGGGTCGGTCAGCAGGTGCACCGTGTCGGTGGGCAGCTTGAAGTCGGTGCCGCGGGTGCGGCCGGTCAGCGTGTCCAGCCACAGCGGCGTCAACGTGCGACGCTCGTTGATGGTGAAGCGCCCGACCAGTACCTCGTCGCTGGTCGAGCCTTCGCGCCGCAGTGGCGTGCTGAGCAGCACATGGTTCCACTCCAGCAGCCCGCCCGAGGCGGGGTCCCTGACCGTCCTTGTGCCGAGGCGGCGCACGAGCTGGATGCGCTTGCTGCCGTCCGCATTGACGGCGAACAGCCCCTTGGCGCCACGGCCGCGGCCGCTGCCTTCGGCGAAGTCCAGCGCGCTGAACACCAGGCGGTCGTCGTTGACCCACTGCACATTGGTGACGTCACCGTCCGCGAACTGCACGATGCGGCGCGGCTGGCCGCCGTTCTTCACGTCGAAGATCACCAGGCCCGCGCGCTCCGCACCCATCGCGCCGGTGATGGCCAGCCAGCGGCCGGACGGCGACAGGTGGGCTTCCGCGAGATCGGTATCGCGGTAGAACACTTCGGGCGGCAGCGGCGCTGCCGGCGCCGCGTGCGCGCCCAGGCCGGTGACGAAGGCGGCCGTGCAGGCCAGCAGGCGGAAGACGTCCAGAGCGCGGTGCAATGGTTTCAACGGAGCCTCTCCAGTTTTTTGAAGCCGCGCAGCATAGGGCCGCAACGCTGCCGCAAGATGTCTGGCTCAGGGGTTGGCCGGGCCGAGGTGCTTGGCCAGGAAGGCCTCGACCCGGTGGGCCAAGTCCAACCGGTTCTCGAGCACGCCATGGTCTTCGTCGTAGCTCAGCCATTGCGGCGGGTGGCCGGCGGCTGTCAGCGCATCGCGCATGCGCTCGCCTTCCTTGCCATAGGCCAGCAGCACAGGTGCCTTGATGCGCGCAGCCAGGTTGATGGGTGAGTTGGCGGCGAGCATGGCAGTGTCACGCCTGGCGTCGCCAACCATCTCGGGAAAGGTGAGCCGCCGGGCCAGGTTGAGGCCGTCCGGCCAAAACAAGGCGCCTCCCGCCACTCGTTCCAGGTCAGCCACGGCCTCCCTGGCAACGCCGCAGCGGTAGACCTCAGGGTCCTTGGCCAGCCCCATGAGCGCGCTATAGCCGCCGTAGTCATCGACGCCCATGATGCAGGCCTTGTCGCTGGCCAGGCCCTGCTTCTGCGCCCAGCGCAGAGCGTCGGTCACGTCGTTCTGCATGGACTGGCCCCACTGCTTGAAGCCGGCGCGGAAATGGTCATCCCCGTACCCCGTGCTGCCGCGGAACTCCGGCTCGATGACGACGTAGCCCCGCGAGGCCAGGAACTGGGGCCACGCGTTCCACTGCCAGTGGACGCCGCGCATCCAGGGGCCGCCGTGCACCAGCACGACAGCAGGCAGCGGTCCCTGTGTGTTGTCAGGCCGCGAGACCCAGACGGGCAGCGCTCGGCCGTCACGGGCGGTGATGGTCTGCAGATCCAGCCCAGCCATCCGCTCGGGGTCGACGGTTTCGTCGACGCGGCCGACGGCCCGCCACTTCGACTCGCCCGCCGGCGGCTGCGCCTGATAGAGCCAGTACTTGCCGGGGTCGTGGTCGTTGTGGGAGTGCACGAGAGCCACCATGTCAGGCTTGCCACATTGGCGACAGCTGATGTGGTTGAGATGCCCGGCGATCAGTTGGTCGACCTGGGCCTGGAACTTCTTCATGCGCTCGTCCAGCCAGACGGTGACCTCGCTGTCGGCCGTGGCGCGCACGCCGAGCACGGCGCCGGCCTCCTGGATGAAATTGCCGTTGAAGTCGAAGCCTGGCGTGCGCACTAGGGGAGGCTCCGCCGGGGCCTTGGTGGCGGTGTCGTAGCGGGCCAGCACACGCAGTTGGCTACCCTTGGGCACGTGGCTCACGTAGAGCGTGCCTTTGTCGTCAACGCTTTCGAGCCGGAAGGGTTGGTCGATCACCGACGTGTCGAAAAGCTGCTGCCACTCGGATTGGCCTGGCGGCAGCCAGTAGGCCTGCACGCGGTCGCGGCCAAGCGTCAGCGTGGCGCGCGCGACGCCTTGTGCGTCGGTCAGCCACTGCACGTTGTGGGTTGGAGCCAATGATGAAAAATCTCGCCGCTGGCCTGTGCGCGTGTTGACCCACTGCGGAACCTCCACCCACAGGTCGTGGGCCAGGGTGCTTTGGTCGTAGCTGAGCAGCACCTCTTCATTGGCCTGGCCCGCGCGCGGCTCCGGCACTCTCAACAAACGGCGGCCGCCACCCGAGACAATGCGCAGCTTGTTGCCGTCCGCGTTGACGGCGTACATCGGCGACGCACCCAGGCGTCCCTCGGTCGTGTCCGCCATGCCGACCAGCAGTTGCTCCTCGCTGATCCAGCGGGCCCAGGCCACGTCGAGCTTGGCCGACTGCATCACCCGCATCAGTTTGCCGTCCGCCAGGTTCATGACGACGAGGCCGACGCGGCTGGCGCCCTTGGCGGACGTGAAGGCCAATTGCTTCCCGGACGGCGACAGCAGCGCCTGGGCGATGTCGGGGTCCCTGAAGAACACCTCGGCGGGCGGCGGTGCGGCCTGAACGAACTGGACGCCCAGGCAGGCGAGCGCGAGCGCGGCGGCGCGAAGACATGAGGCCATCGGATCCCCCTGATTGCGGTTGTTCTTTTCGGCGCAAAGGATATTGGCTAGCCTCTTGGCAGGTGCCTGGGAGATGCCCTGCAGACTCGTGAGCCGCCAACCGCTGTTCAGGGTGGCGCTGGCTTCAGATGCTTGGCCAGGAAGGCCTCCATGCGCTCCGCGAAATCGATGCGGTTCTTGAGGATGCTGAAACCGTGGCCTTCGCCGGGGTAGCTGATCCACACCGGCTCGTTGCCCGCCTCCTTCAGCGCGTCACGCATGCGCTTGCCGTGGGCCAGCGGCACGCGCAGGTCGTCCTCGCCGAAGGCCAGCAGCACCGGCGCCTTGATGCGGGCGGCCTGCTTGACGGGCGAGTTGGCGGCGATCAGGGCGGCGTCCTTCACCGCGTCGCCCACCATGTCGGGCAGGCGGTATTGGCGGCCGGCGTCGGGGATGTCGTCGCGCACCCACCAGGAGCCGCTGACGTAGAGGTCCAGGTCGGTCACGGCCACCCAGGCGACGCCGCAGCGGTAGAGGTCGGGGTCCTTGATGAGGCCCATCAGCGTGCTGTAGCCGCCATAGCTGCCGCCGACGATGCAGGCCTTGTCGCTGGCCAGCCCCGTGGCCTGCGCCCATTTCAGCGCGTCGGCCACGTCGTCCTGCATGGCCAGCCCCCATTGCTTGAAGCCGGCCTTGTAGTGCGCGTGGCCGTAGCCGGTGCTGCCGCGGAACTCGGGCTCGATGACGACATAGCCGCGCGACGCCAGGAACTGGGCACGCGCGTTCCAGCCCCAGACATTGCCGCGCACCCACGGGCCGCCATGCACCATGACGACGGCCGGCAGCGGCCCTTTGGCGTCGGCGCTGCGGGTGACCCACACCGGCAGGTCGCGGCCGTCGCGGGCGGTGATGCGGTGGAAGTCCATCTGCGCCATCTCGGCGGGCTTGACGTCGTTGCGCACGCGGCCGACCGGGCGCCAGTTCTTTTCGCCCTCGGGGGGCTGGGCCTGGTAGACCCAGACCTGGCCGGGGTCGCGGTCGCTGAAGGAGCGCACCAGGGCCGCCATGTCCGCCTCGCCGCAGCGCCGGCAGCTGATGCTGTTGATGCGGCCGGGCAGGCGGGCGTCGGCCTGCTCCTGCAAGGCCTTCAGCGCGGGATGGAACCAGACCGTGGTCTCGCCGTCGGTGACCAGGCGCACGCCCAGGGCCGGGCCACCGCCTTCGTTGAGCAACTGGCCCCGGAAGTCGAAGCCCGGCGCGGTCACGAGAGGCTTGGTGTCGGGTGCACCGCGCTCGAAGTCGTAACGGCTCAGCACGACCTGCTGGTCCCGGCCCGGCGTGCGCAGCACGTAGAGCTGGCCGGCATCGTCGACCGAATGGGGCGTGAACGGCGCCTTGAGCAAGCCGGCCTCGAACAGCTGTCGCCAGTCCTGCTGGCCCGGCCCTCGCCAGTAGGCGCCCTGGCGGCCTTCGTGCTCCGTCATGGCGACGCGCAGCTCGCCGCGGCTGTCGGTCAGCCAGCCGACGGTATGGGGCGGCGCCTTGGTTTCCACGGCGCGGGTGCGGCCGTTGCGGGTGTTCAGCCACAGCGGCGTCTGGATGCGCTGCTCGTCCGGCGTGATCTCGGCCACCAGCACCTCGTCGCCGACCTCGTCGCCGCGCGGCGTGGGCACGCGCAGCAGCTGGTGGTTCCAGTCCAGCAGGCGGTCGTTGCGGTTGCTGCCATCGCTGACGATGGGCCGGCCCTGGCGGCGCACGAGCTGGCGCATCTGGCCGCCGTCCGGGTTGACGGCGAACAGGCCGGCCAGGCCATTGGGCCGGCCGCTGCCGTCGGACAGATCGACGACGCCGAAGACCAGCCGCTGGTCGTTGACCCAGCGCACGTCGGAGACATCGCCGTCGATGAACTGGGCTGTCCGCACGGCCTTGCCGGTGCCGAGGTCGACAACCGCCAGGCTAATGCGCTTGGCGCCGCGTGCCGACGTGAGGGCCAGTTGGCGGCCGGACGGCGACAGCACCGCCTCGACGATGTCGGGGTCCTTGAAGAAGACCTCGGCGGGCGGCGGCGCGGCCTGGGCGCAGGCGGCGGACAACAGAAAGCCGGCGATGACGCCGGCCCGGCGTATGACAGTCTTCACGGGCTTCCTCCACGGCTGCTTCTCTGGCAGCGGCGCGGAGCATAAGACAGCGTTTCTGCGCACAGGCGCGCAAAAGTGTGCCTATTTGCCTGAGGCGGCCGGCTCCAGATAGGTTGCCAGGAAGTCCGCCATGCGTTGGGCGTAGTCCACTCTGTTCTTCGGCAGGCCCAGGCCGTGGGCCTCGTCCGGATAGCTGATCCAGACAGGTTCGTTGCCCGCCTTGCGCAGCGCTTCACGCATGCGCGTGCCGTGCGTGATCGGCACGCGGATGTCTTCCTCGCCGTACACCAGCATGACCGGAGCCTTGATCTTCGCTGCCAGCTTCACCGGGGAATGAGCTGCAATCATCGCGGCGTCTTTTTTCGGGTCACCGACCAGTTCGTGCAGCGAGAACTTGCGACCGTCGTCGCCGATGTCGTCTCGCACCCACCATGAGCCGTCCACGAAGAGTTCCAGGTCGGCGACCGCGAAGCCGGMAATGCCGCAGCGGAACAGATCCGGATCGTTGATCAGCCCCATCAGCGCGCTGTAGCCGCCGTAACTGTCGCCGGCGATGCAGGCCTTGCTGCTCGCGATCCCTTTTGCCTGCGCCCAGCGCAGCGCGTCGGCGACGTCGTCCTGCATCGACCGGCCCCACTGCTTGATGCCGGCGTTGAAGTGCGCCAGTCCATAGCCGTCGCTGCCACGCATCTCGGGTTCGATGACGACATAGCCGCGTGAGGCGAGGAACTGTGACGCGGCGTCCCAACCCCAGGTCCGACCGCGTATCCAGGGGCCGCCATGCACCAGCACGACCGCGGGCCGCGGGCCGGTCGCGTCGTTCGGGCGCGTGATCCATACCGGCAGGTCGTGACCGTCACGCGCCTTGATTCGTTCAAGTGTCAAGCCGGCCATCTGTTCGGCCCGCATACCCTCCCTGGCCGGGCCGATGGCCTGCCAGGCTTTCTCGCCCTCGAGCGGCTGGGCCCTATAGACGTAGAGGTAACCGGGGTCATGGTCGCTGGACGAATGCACGGTCGCCACCATGTCTGACTGGCCGCAACGGCGGCAGTCGATGCGGTTGACGCGGCCGGGCAAGAGCTCGTCGGCCTGGGCTTGCAGCGTTTTCATCTGCGGATCCAGCCAGACGGTGGTCTGGCGATCCACCATGGCTCGCACGCCCATGGCCTTGCCGGTGGTCGATTCGCTCAGTAGCGTGCCGTCGAAGTCGAAGCCTGGCGTTTCAACAACGAAGCCGTCTTCCGGCTTGCCGGCCTTGAAGTCGTAGCGCGTGAGCCATCGATAGCCCTCAGGGCCATGGCGGTGCGTGATGTACAGGTTGTCGGCATCGTCCACGCCCAGGACGTCGAAGGGCGCCGTGAACAACCCGCTTTCATAGATCCGGGTCCAGTCGGTGCTGCCGGGGCCGCGCCACCAGGCGGCCTGCTTGCCCTTGTGCAGCGTGATGACGGCGCGCGGCTCGCCACGACGGTTGGTCACCCATCGGACCACATGTGCCGGGGTCTTGAGTTCCACGTCGCGTGTGCGGCCCGTGTTGACGTTGATCCACAGCAGCTTCTCCGGATCGCGCTCCTCGTCGTCTCCTTCGTCGTCGAAGGAATACTTCTTCAGCAGGACTTCCTCGTTGAGTTTGCCCGGGACCGGCGCCGGAACGCGGTGCAGGATGTGTGCCCAATTCAGCACGAACCCGCCCGAGCCGTTGCCTATCGAGGGGCCGCCCACGCGCTGCACGAGCTGACGGAAATTGCTGCCGTCGCTGTTGACGGCAAACAGACCCGGCGCGCTGTGGGCCTTGCCGCTTTCCCGGGCGAGATTGACGATGCTGTAGACGAGCCGGTCTTCGTTGACCCAGTGCACGTTGTAGACGTCGCCCTTGGAAAACTGGGCGATGCGGGTGAGCTTGCCACCCTTCGCCAGATCGACGGTCACCAAGCTCACGCGGCTCACGCCCTTGGCAGAGGTGATGGCGAGCTTGCTGCCCGAAGGAGACAGCACCGCCTCGAGGATGTCAGGGTTGTTGAAGAACGCCTCGGCGGGCGGCGGCGCAGCCTGGGCGCAGGCGGCGGACAACAGAAAGCCGGCGATGACGCCTGCCCAGCATTTGACAGTCTTCAAGAGAGCCTCCACGGCTGCTTCTCTGGCAGCGCGCGGAGCATAGCTAACGCTTTCGTCGCCCGACCCGCCGGACCTCACTTGCTGGCGACCGGCTCGACCGGCCCCAGATGCCGGGCCAGGAAGGTCTCCACGCGGCGCGCGAAGTCCAGCCGGTTCTCGGGCTTGTTGAAGCCATGGCCTTCGCCGGCGTAGGTGACCCATTCCGGCGGGCGCCCCACGGCGGCCAGCGCGTCGCGCATGCGCTTGCCGTGGGCCAGTGGCACGCGCAGGTCCTCCTCGCCATGGGCCAGCAGCAGCGGCGCCTTCATGCGCGCGGCCAGTTTGACGGGCGAGTTGGCGGCGATCATGGCGGCGTCCTTGGTGGCGTCGCCAACGACCTCGGGCAAGGTCAGCCGACGGGCCAGGCGCGAATCGTCGGGCACCCACCAGGCGCCTTGCACCATCAGCTCCAGGTCCGCCACGGCGACCCAGGCCACGCCGCAGCGGTAGAGGTCGGGGTCCTTGGCCAGGCCCATCAGCGTGGCGTAGCCGCCGTAGCTGGCGCCCATGATGCAGGCCTTGTCGCTGGCCAGGCCCCGCTTCTGCGCCCAGCGCAGTGCGTCGGTCACGTCGTCCTGCATGGCCTGGCCCCACTGCTTGAAACCGGCGCGAAAGTGGTCGTCGCCATAGCCGGTGCTGCCGCGCATCTCGGGTTCGATGACGACATAGCCGCGCGAGGCGAGGAATTGCGCCCAGCCGTTCCATTGCCACACGACGCCGCGCATCCAGGGGCCGCCATGCACCAGCACGACGGCGGGCAGCGGGCCCTTGGCGTTGTCCGGCCGCGTGACCCAGACAGGCAACTCGCGGCCATCGCGGGCAGGGATGGTCTGCAAGTCCAGGCCGGCCATCTGCTCGGGATCCACGGTCTCGCGGATGCGGCCGATGGCGCGCCATTTCGGCTCGCCTGCGGGCGGTTGAGCCTGATAGAGCCAGATCTTGCCGGGGTCGTGGTCGTTGTACGCGTGCACCAGGGCCACCATGTCCGGCTGGCCGCAGCGGCGACAGTCGATGCGATTGAGGCGGCCGGGCATCAGTTGGTCGACCTGGGCCTGGAACTTCTTCATGCGCTCGTCCAGCCAGACGGTGACCTGGCTGTCGGCATGGGCCTCCACAGCCAGCACGGTGCCGCCGTCCTTGAGGAAGTGCCCGGCAAAGTCGAAGCCGGGTATGCGCACCAACGGCGGGTCGACCGGCGCCTTGGCTACGGCGTCGTAGCTCGTCAGCACGCTGTGGCGGCCGCCCTTGGGTACATGGCTCACGAACAGGGTGCCGTTGCCGTCCACGCTCTCAAGCCGGAACGGCTGCTGCAGGACCGGCGTGTCGAAGAGCTGTTGCCACTGCGTCTGCCCGGGTGGCAGCCAGTGGGCCTGGACGCGGTCATTGGCCAGCGTCAAGGCGGCGCGGGCTTCGCCACGGCTGTTGACGATCCATTGCACGGCGCCGCCCGGTGCCGCAGACGAGAAGTTGCGCGTGATGCCGGTGCGTGTGTTGACCCACACGGGTGTCAGCTGCCCGCGCCCGTCCAGGCTGAACTCGGCCAGCAGCGCGTCCTCGTTGGTCTCGCYTGGCTTGGGCTCGGGCACGGCCAGCAGGGTGTGGTTCCACTCCAGCAGCCGGTCATCAGCTTCGCCGTTGGAGATGAAGGCGCGGCCGGTTCGTTTCACCAGCATGCGCATCTTGCTGCCGTCCGCGTTCACCGCGAACAGGCCGGGCGCTCGCGAGGGCCGGCCGCTCGCTTCGGTCAGGTCGATCATGCTGAAGAGAGGCGATCCTCGTTGACCCATTGCACTTCGGACACGTCCGCCGAGGCCGATTGCGTCACCCGGGTCAGTTTGCCTCCCGGCGCAAGGTCAAGCACGACGAGACCGACCCGCCCAGCGCCCTTGGCCGTGGTGATGGCGAGGCGCTTGCCCGACGGCGACAGCATGGTGCGGCCGATGTCGGCATCACCGAAGAACACCTCGGCCGGTGGCGGTGCCGCGCTGGCGGCGAACGAGGCGGCAAATGAGGCGGCGGTGAGAAATTTGGCGAGGCTCATGTCGTCTCTCAGGGGCGGCCCGGGTTCAGATGCTTGGCCAGGAAGGCCTCCATGCGGCGGGCGAAATCCAACCGGTTCTCGGGCTTGGCGAAGCCATGGCCCTCGTTGGCGTAGGTCACCCAGACCGGGGTGTTGCCGGCCGCCTGCAACGCATCGCGCATGCGCTTGCCGTGGGCGAGCGGTACGCGCACGTCTTCGTCGCCAAAGGCCAGCAACACCGGCGCCTTGATGCGGGCGGCCAGCCTGACGGGTGAGTTGGCGGCGATCATGGCCGCGTCTTTGGCCGGGTCGCCAACCAGTTCGGGCAGGGTGAAGGCGCGGCTGCCGGCGTCGATGTCGTCCAGCACGTGCCAGGCCCCGCTCACGAACAGGTCCAGGTCGGTCACGGCCACCCAGGCGATGCCGCAGCGATACAGATCGGGGTCCTTGGCCAGGCCCATCAACGTGCTGTAGCCGCCGTAGCTGGCGCCGGCGATGCAGGCCTTGTCGCTGGCGATGCCTTGCTTCTGCGCCCAGCGCAGCGCATCCGCCACGTCGTCCTGCATGGCCTGGCCCCATTGCTTGAAGCCGGCGCGGAAGTGGGCGTCCCCATAGCCGGTGCTGCCGCGCATCTCGGGCTCGATGACGACGTAGCCGCGCGAGGCGAGGAACTGGGCTTGGGCATGCCAGCGCCACTGAACGCCCCGCACCCAGGGCCCGCCGTGCACGAGGACGACGGCCGGCAGCGGGCCTTTGGCGTCGGGCGGGCGGGTGACCCACACCGGCAGGTCCCGGCCATCACGGGCCTTGATGCGCTGCAACTCCAGCGTCGCCATCTGCTCGGGCTTGATGTCTTCCCGCACGGCCTTGATCAGCCGCCAGCTCTTCTCGCCCTCGGGCGGCTTGGCCTGAAAGAGATAGAACCGTCCGGGGTCCTGGTCGCTGTAGGAGTACACCAGGGCGACCATGTCGGGCGCACCGCAGCGGCGGCAGTCGATGCGGTTGACGTGGCCGGGGAAGAGGTTGTCGGCGCGCTCCTGGAAGGCCTTCATGGCGGTGTCGAACCAGAAGGTGGTCTCGCCGTCGACGACGAGCCGCACACCCAGCGTCTTGCCGGCTTCGTCGGTGACCAGGTCGCCCCTGAAGTCGAAGCCCGGCGTGGCGACCAGCGGCTTGGCTGCCGGCGCGCGGCGTTCGAAGTCGTAGCGGCTCAGCGCGTTGTAGCCCTGCGGCCCCTCGGGGCGCGTGACGAAGAGGCTGCCGTTGCTGTCGACCGCCTCGACGGCGAAAGGTGTATCGAGCAGACCGCTCTCGAAGAGCGGGGTCCAGGTCTTGCTGCCCGGGGCAAGCCAATAGGCGGTGAGGCGACCCTTGTCGAGCGAGTAGGCAACGCGGGGTTCGCCAAGGCTGTCGGCTGTCCAGCTGATGGCATGTGGCACCTGCCTGTCATCGAAGTTGCGCCAGTTGCCCGTGGCGGCGTTCAGCCACTTCGGCGACTCGTAGCTCTGTTCGCCATAGGAAAACTCGACGAGCAGCACCTCTTCGTTCACCTTGCCTGGGGACGATGGGGGAACGGCCAGCAGGCGGTGGTTCCAGTCGAGGGCCGTCTCTTCACGCAGATGCCCTTCGGAGGACGCCGGCTTCCATCGCCGCCGCACGAGCTGCTTGAACTTCGTGCCATCGGCCTTCACGGTGAAAAGGCCGCGCGCCTCGATGGACCGGCCGCTGCCTTCGGTCCGGTCCGTCTGGCTGTAGACCAGGCGCTCGTCGTTGACCCAATGGACATCTGTCACGTCCGCGTCGTCGAACTGGGCCACGCGCAGGATGCGGCCTCCAGGCGCAAGGTCATACACGACCAAGCCGACCCGTGGCATGCCCTTGGCCGTGGTGACGGCCAGGCGGCGACCCGAGGGCGACAGCACGGCGTCGTTGATGTCGGCGTCCTTGTAGAACACCTCGGTCGGTGGCGGCGCGGCGTGCGCAGAGGTGGCAGCCAGCAGAAGGCCGACGATCACGCCGGCCCAGCGTTTGCATGTCTTCATGGGTCTCCTCCAACTGCTCTATGGCAGCGTTGTCAACGGCGCGCAGCATAGTGCGGCCGGCGAGGAGCCTGGGTGCTTGAAACGGCAATCCTCACATCGCCGCGCCGGGAGTGGCGCTGCTGGACAATGCCCAGCCATGACTGCTGCTCCCCAAGACGACGCGCCCGTCGTCATCATCGGCGCCGGCCTCGCCGGCCTCACCGTGGCCCTGCACCTGGCTGACAGCGTGCCCGTCGTCGTGCTCGCCAAGCGCGAGCTGACCGAAGCCGCCACGGCCTGGGCCCAGGGCGGCATCGTCGGCGTGCTGGGCAGCGACGATTCCATCGAGAGCCATGTGCGCGACACGCAGGACGCCGGCGCCGGCCTCGTCGACGAAGAGGCGGCCCGCTTCATCGCCGAGCGCAGCGCCGCTGCCGTGGGCTGGTTGGTGGACCAGGGCGTGCCCTTCACGACCGACGACACCGGCCCCATGGGTCTGCACCTGACGCGCGAGGGCGGCCACGCCGTGCGCCGCATCGCCCACGCGGCCGACGCCACCGGCAAGGCCATCCACGACCAGCTGCTGGCCGTGGCCCGCAGGCACCCCAACATCAAGCTGTGCGAGCGCTGGATGGCGCTGGACCTCATCACCTCCCGCCACGCCCAGCGCGACGAGCCCACGCGCGTCTACGGTGTCTATGCACTGGACATCGACACGCAGCGCGTCGAGACGCTGGCTGCGCGCGCCGTGGTGCTGGCCACTGGCGGCGCCGGCAAGGTCTATCGCTACACGACCAACCCCGACACGTCGACCGGCGACGGCATTGCCATGGCCTGGCGCGCCGGCTGCCGGGTCGCAAACATGGAGTTCATCCAGTTCCACCCGACCTGCCTCTACCACCCGCAGGAGCGCAGCTTCCTCATCACCGAGGCGCTGCGAGGCGAGGGCGGCTACCTGAAGTTGCCGGACGGCACGCGCTTCATGGCCGCGCACGACGAGCGCATGGAGCTGGCGCCGCGCGACATCGTCGCCCGCGCCATCGACTTCGAGATGAAGAAGCACGGCCTGGACCACGTGTGGCTGGACGCCACGCACCTSGGCGAGGMCTTCCTSAWSGMGCACTTCCCSACCATCCACGCGCGCTGCCTSMAGCTCGGCATCGACATCGCGCGCCAGCCCATCCCCGTCGTGCCGGCCGTGCACTTCACCTGCGGCGGCGCGGTGACCGACCTCAGCGGCCGCTGCGACCTGCCGGGCCTGTATGCCGTGGGCGAGACCGGCTACACCGGCCTGCACGGCGCTAACCGCCTGGCCAGCAACTCGCTGCTGGAGTGCGTGGTGCTCGGCCAGACCTGTGCGGCCGACATCCTCCAGCAGCCCATCCAGGAGGCCGCGCCGCTGCCGGCCTGGGACGAGAGCCAGGTCGAGAACGCTGACGAGCAGGTCGTTATCGCCCACAACTGGGACGAGCTGCGCCTGCTGATGTGGAACTACGTCGGCATCGTGCGCACCACCAAGCGGCTGGAGCGGGCGCTGCATCGCATCACGCTGCTGCGCGGCGAGATCGACGACTACTACGGGAGCTTTCGCGTCACTCGCGACCTGCTGGAACTGCGCAACCTGGTCGACTGCGCGGAGCTGATCGTCAGGTCGGCGCTGATGCGGCATGAGAGCCGCGGGCTGCACTTCAGCCGCGACTACCCGCGCACGCTGCCGGTGAGTTTTCCGACGGTGTTGATCAGCGAGCGGCGCAGGCGCTGAGGCTTCATTGGGCCGGCGATGCCGGTGGCCGTGATTTGGCGCAATGCCGGACGCGGCAGATGCTCTCGAAGCTCAGGTATTCGCCCGACACAATGTCCATCCACAGGAGCCGTCCTGTGTCCAGATGGATGCGGAAATGATCCAGCGCGGGCGCCGTCTGCGGGTCGCCACCGCACAGGCTGTCGTGCTTTTCGTGCACGCCGATCTCCAGCCATCCGGCTTCCGATGACGCGGTCGGAAAGAAGAGGGCGCAGCCTTGGCGAAGCCTGTCGCCGTAGAGGCCTTCATCACTCAGCCGCGTGAACAGCAGCGTGATGGCGCGCGATTCGGCTGGGTGGGGCTCCGGCGCGGCCCACGCAACCAGTGGGGCCAGCACCAGGGAAGCGATGAAGGCCGCTTGAATCGGGCGGTTGAGCAAAACCAGCGATCTCGGTCCGGCTTATTTCCGCGCCCGCAACGCCGTCCGCGCCTGCACGAAGTTGTAGGCATAGCTCACGGCTTCGGCGATGCCGTTGTCGATCTCGAGGCGTTCGTGCTCGGTCAGGTAGAAGCTGAAGTCGACCTCGTGGCGGATGTAGCGCGGCGGCAGGCGGTTCAGCGCCACGCAGCAGACGTCGCAGAGCAGGTCGTTGCTGGCGGCGATGTCGGGGAAGTCCTTGGACGCATCGATCACCGCGCCGAAGACTTCGCGCTCGTGGTGGTTGTACAGGGAGCTGAAGTCGGCGTTCATGGTTGGCCTTTCGAGAATGCCGATTTATAGCGCGGGAAACGCCGGGCAAGCCCCTGCGATGCAGCGCGCCCTGGTTTGGGATGTGCTGCAAGGCGCAAAGCGGAGCCGGGTTGAACACCCGGCGAGCATTTGCAACGCAGTAGAACGCCCAAAGCTGGGATGCGCTGCGCGCGAGGGGCTTGCTCGGCGTTTCCTTAGGCGGCGCCGATACCCGGTGTCATGCCCGCAGCGGCAGTCTTTCTCGCCGCGACGAAATCCAGCATGCGGTTGATGCAGCCCTGAGCCTTCACGCGGATGGGCTCAATGACGTGGATCTGCGGCTCGCCACTCTCCAGGCAGTCGACCAGGTTGGCCAGGCCGTTCATCGCCATCCACGGGCAGTGGGCGCAGCTCTTGCACGTCGCGCTGTTGCCGGCGGTGGGTGCTTCGATCAGCGTCTTGCCCGGTGCCAGCTGGCGCATGCGGTGCAGGATGCCGTTGTCGGTGGCGACGATGTATTCCTGCGCCTTGCCTTCGACGACCGCCTTGATCAGCGCCGACGTGGAGCCGACGACATCCGCCTGCTCGACGACGCTCTTGGGCGACTCCGGGTGGACGAGGATGAGCGCGCCGGGATGCTGCTCGCGCAGCAGCTCCAGCTCCAGCCCGCGGAACTCGTCGTGCACGATGCAGGCGCCGTTCCACATCAGCATGTCGGCGCCGGTCTSYTSCTGGATGTAGCGGCCCAGGTGGCGGTCGGGTGCCCACAGCACCTTCTGGCCCTTTGCATGCAGGTCGGCCACGATCTCCAGCGCGCAGGAGCTGGTGACCATCCAGTCGGCACGCGCCTTCACGGCGGCGCTTGTGTTGGCGTAGACGACGACCTGCCGGTCCGGGTGGGCATCGCAGAAGGCCGCGAAGTCGTCGGCCGGACAGCCCAGGTCCAGCGAGCAGGTGGCGTCCAGGTCGGGCATCAGCACGCGCTTCTCGGGGCTGAGGATCTTGGCCGTCTCGCCCATGAAGCGCACGCCAGCCACCACCAGCGTCTGCGCAGCGTGGTCGCGGCCGAAGCGGGCCATCTCCAGCGAGTCCGAGACGATGCCGCCGGTCGCCAGCGCCAGGTCTTGCAGCGCGCCGTCCACGTAGTAGTGGGCGACGAGCACGGCGTTGTGCTTCTTCAGCAATGCGGCGGCACGCTCGGCCAGCGCGTTGCGCTCGGTGGGCGTCAAAGGCGCCGGCACCTTGGCCCAGGCGAAGGCGGTGGAGCAGGCGCCGGCGGCGTCCTGCTTGGTGTAGTCGAAAAGGGTTTGGGACATCTTGGGCATCGGCCGGGCGTGGCCGCAGTTCGTCCTGCAAGTGTCGCGCAGAGCCGGCCGGGCTTCCCAGCCGGCGCCGCCAAGCCCCCTCTCAGGGCAGGCGCAGCCGGTCGCCTTCGTTGACGCGCACCGTCATTGCCCGCTCGTTGCCGCGGCGGTAGGTCACGGTCAGTACCTTGTCCTTGCCCGGTGCCGGATCGGTGCGGAAGAGCTCGTTGCGCACGTCCGCCTCCAGCCGGTCGCCGCGCACCTGGGCGCGCACGGCCTCGGTCACGTCCGCCCCGCGGTTGCCGCTGCCGTAGCTGGCGCTCTCGATGACCAGGCGGCCGTTGCCCGGTCGCATCGGGCCGGTGTTGCCGCGTCCCCAGTCACCGCGGCCCCAGCCGATGAACTGGCTGCCGTCCACGACCATGTACTCGCGGTACTCGAACGTGCGCTCCTGGCCGCCGCGGTCACGCGCGACGATGCGCAGCTGCTTGGTCTCGCCGGGGTCGGGGTCGACGCCGAAGTTGTCGTTGCCGAGGCGGAAGCGCTGGTCGGCCCGCGCCAGTTCGCGCAGCCGGTCGGTCACGTCCACCTCGCGGCGGCGCGTGCCGTAGGTGGCGTAGAGGATGGTGAAGTCGCCACTATCACGGCGTTCTTCACGGCGTTCTTCGCGACGGTCGTTGCCGCCATGCCAGCCGCGTGCGCCGCCTTCCTCGCCCCAGTTGCCGCCGCCCCAGCCGATGAACTGCGCGCCGTCGATCCAGTCGTACTCGCGGTATTCGAACGTGCGTTCACGACCCTGGCGGTCGCGGGCAAAGATGCGCAGCGTCTTCGTGCGACCGGGGTCGGGGTCGACGCCGAAGAGCTCGTTCTCGAGCTTGAAGCGCCGGTCGCGCCGCGCCAGGTCGCGCAGGCGGCCGGTCACGTCCGCGTGATTGCGTTCCGTGCCGTAGCGGGCGTGCAGGATAGTGAATTCGCCGTCGTCAGCGTCGCGGGCCAGTGTCGGCAGGGCCAGCCCACCCAGCGCTGCGGCAAGCAGGGCATTGCCGGCTCCCAGCGTCCATTGGCGTCGTTGCATGGCGGTTTCCTTGTCGTTGATGCGCTCATCCTCGCATGCACACATCAACGTTCAGGCCCGCCCGGCGGTGGACAGCCCGCCTCGCGGCGGGCGATGTTCAACGACCCCAGTCGCCGCGGCGCCAGCCGCGGAACTGGGCGCCGTCCACCCAGCTGCCTTCCGTGTACTCGAAGCTGCGCTCCTGCCCGCCGGCCTCGCGCGTGATGATGCGCAGCCGCTTGGTGCGGCCCGGGTCGGGGTCCACGCCGAAGGTGTCGTTGCCCATGCGGAACTTCTCGTCCTGGCGAGCCAACTCGCGCAGGCGGCGTGTCACGTCCACTTCGTGTCCGGGGGTGCCGTAGTTGGCGTAGAGGATGGTGAATTGGCCGCTGTCCCGGCCCTGGCCCTGGCCGTTGCCGTCGCGGTAAGGGTTGCCGGCCCAGCCGCCGTTCCAGCCCTTGTCGCCCCAGCGGCCGGCACTCCAGCCGCTGAACTGCGAGCCGTCGACCCAGGCGTATTCGGGGTACTCGAAGGTGCGCTCGCGGCCCTGGCGGTCGCGGGCGTAGATGCGCAGGATCTTGTCGCGGCCGGGGTCGGGGTCCACACCGAACAGCTCGTTCGTCAAGCGCACACGCCTGTCGCGGCGGGCGATATCGCGCAGCCGGTCGGTCACGTCGGCGTGCTTGTTCTCGGTACCGTAGTGCGCCCGCAGGATAGCGAACTCGCCATCGTCCGCGTTTTGCGCGAAGGCGGGGGCGGCCAGGCCGGTGAGCGCTGCTGCGGCGAGGCCGAGGCCTGCGCCCAGGAGGTGGTGACGTCGATTCATGGTGTTGTCTCCAAAGTATTGGCGACAACATGCTCGCGCCGGCGCCGGGCTGGCCGCGTCGGATAACAAGAGATTGAGCCGTCAGCGGGCGGGTGGCCGGCCGCCCAGCAGATACTCACGCGCCAGTGCCCGCGCCCGATGCAGCCGGCTCTTCACGTTGGGCCGGGTCAGGCCGGTGCGGTCGGCGATCTCCTCGATGGTCAGCTCCTCCACATCGCGCAACAGCATGACCTCGCGGTAGTGCGCCGGCAGGGATTCCAGTGCCGCGACAAGTTCCAGCCGCAGGCCGATCTCGTCGTGTGTGACGAGCCATTGCTCCAGCCTCTCCTCGTCATACGGGTCATAGCGCAGTGCGACACGACCCAGGCGCCGGCATTCACGCTGCACCAGCCGGAAAGCCCAGCCCGAGAAGGCCGCCAGCACATGCAGCGAGGGCAGCTTGCGCGAGACGATGAGCAGCGCCTCCTGCACCGCGTCGTCGACATCGCTGATCAGGCAATGCCGCTGGGCATAACGCCGGATGTCGGGGCGGGTGATCTTCAGCAAGGCGTCCAGCGCGTGCGGGTCGCCGCCGTGGGCGGCGGCGAGCAGGGGCTGGTGCTGGGCGGCCAGGGCCATGGCTATTTCAGCCGGCGCCCGACCATGGCGCAGGCCGGGCAGTAGCCGAACAGGCCCGACAACACCAGGCCGCCCGAGCTCGCGGCAATCAGCCAACCGGCCATGCCGCCCACCATCGCAATCCCTGCGCCCGCCACCGCAGCGCCAAGCACGACACGCAGCACGCGCTCGGCGTTCGGCACGTTCTTCACATAGACCATGATGCAACTCCCAGTGTTCGAGGACGACCCTCGGCCACTAAGAGGCGCTGGTGGGCTGATTGGATTCGCGGACGGCAAAATAAATTTCAGGCTTCGGCGAAAAAGCGGCTGGGCGGCATACCGACGGTGCGCGTCACCATGGCCGTGAAGGCGCTGGCGCTGGCATAGCCCAGCTCGCTGGCAATCAGGCTCATGGGCCGGCCGCGCGCGGCCAGCGTCAGTGCGTGGGCCAGCAGCAGCTGCGAGCGCCATTGCGCAAAGCTGGTGCCCAGTTGCTCGCGGAACAATCGGCTCAGCGTACGCGGGCTGTAGCCGGCCTCCTCAGCCCATTCGTCCAGCCCGGCGTGGCGGCCGGGCTCGCGCAGCATGGCCTCGCAGAGCTTGCGCAGGCGAGCGTCCTGCGGCAGGGCCACACCCAGCGCGAGCGGCCGGGCGCGCCTGAGTTCGGCAAGCACCAGGCCTTCGATGCCGCGGCGCCGCTCGGCGTCGTCCGGCGTCTCGGGCGGCTGCGGGTCGGGCTCGCCGGGCAGGGCGGCCACCAGTTCGCGCAGCAGCGGCGATACCTCCAGCACGCGGCCGACGCGCCAGGCTTCGCCCGGCAGCAGCCCGGCGCCGAGGTAGACGGTGCGCAGATCGCACTGCTCGATGGCCGTCACCGCGTGGATGAGGCCGGGCGGGATCCACACCGCGCGCGACGGCGGCACGATGTAGGTCGAGGCTTCCGTGTTCACCCGCACGGCGCCTGTCATCGAGAACACCAGCTGCGCCCAGTCATGCCGGTGCGGCTGGATGTCCGTCAGATGCTCCAGCAGGCGGGCCTTGGCGCGCAGTGGCCGCTCAGCCGTCGGTGCGAAGCGCTCGGGCGACAGGGCAGGGATGCTGGTGCGACTGGCCATGGCTGGATTTCGATAGAACTTGACGAACCATCGTAACCGGGCCGGCCGGCCAGTTCCTAAAGTGGTGCACATGGATACCGCTCTCCCCTTCGACGCCGGCCAGCAGCGCCGCCGCGACGTCACGACCATCTCCACCATCGGCGTCGCCCACGGCACCTCGCATTTCTTCCACATGCTGCTGCCGCCGCTGTTCCCGGCCTTCATCCAGGCCTTCGGCCTGAGCTATTCGGAGCTGGGCCTGCTGGTGACGACCTTCTTCGTCATCTCCGGTGCCGGCCAGGCAGCCTCGGGCTTCATCGTCGACCGCATCGGCGCGCGGCCGGTGCTGTTCGCGGCGATGGCGAGCTTCTTCTTCGCCTCCATCGCAGCCGGCCTGGCGCAGGGCTTTGGCGGGCTGATGCTGGCGGCGGCACTCGCCGGCTTCGGCAACGCGCCCTTCCACCCGGCCGACTTCACCATCCTGAACAAGCGCGTGTCGCAGCCGCGCCTGGGCCATGCGTTCTCGGTGCACGGCATCAGCGGCAACCTCGGCTGGGCCTTCGCGCCGGTGTTTTCCATCGGCATCGCCGAGGCGACGGGCAACTGGCGCTTCGCCTACCTGGGCACCGCGCTGATCGCGCTGGCCGTCATGGCCTTGCTGTTCTGGCAACGCTCGGCCATCGACGACCGGCAGGGGTCCTGGGGCCATGCCAAGCCGGCGGCCGGTGCCAAGGTCGAGCACCCCATGGCCTTCCTGAAATTGCCCTCGGTCTGGCTATGCTTTTCCTTCTTCTTCTGGACGACCGCAGCGCTGTCGGCCATCCAGAGCTTCGCCAGCCCGGCCTTGCACCAGATCTACGGCCTGCCGCTGGCGTTGACAGCCTATGTCGTCACCGGCTACATGCTGGCGGGCGCGGCGGGCATGGTGGTGGGTGGCTTCCTGGTCGCCAGGGCCCAGCGGCTGGAGCGCACGATTGCCATCGCGATGGCCTTTGCTGCGGCGCTGCTGCTGCTGGTGGCGAGCGGCTGGCTGCCGGGCGGGCTGGCGGCCACGGTCGCCGCGCTGGCGGGTTTCGGCACCGGCCTGGCCGGCCCGTCGCGAGACATGCTCATCAAGCGCGCCTCGCCGCCGGGGGCGACAGGGCGGGTCTACGGCACCGTGTATTCGGGCCTGGACATCGGCTTTGCGCTGGCCGCGCCGGTGTTCGGCGCCATCCTGGACCACGGCATGCCCCGCGGCGTGTTCGCGGGGTCGGCGGCGGCGTTGATGCTGGGCATCACGTCGGCGGGGCTGGTGGGCATTGGCCTGGCTCGGCGGCGGTCGGTGGCCGTGGCGGCGGCCTGAGCCCTGCCCATGGGTGCGCTGGCCGTCAAGCTGCTGGGCCAGCAGCGCGGGTCCGCCTGAGTTGACGCGCCAGCTGCCGGCGGTCATCGTCGGCGCATGCGACAAGACTCCCTCTTCGAAGCCCTCGGCGGCCAGGACACCGTGCTGCGCCTGGCCCGGGCCTGGCATGCGCGGGTGCTGGCGGACGAGGTCGTGGCCCACGCCTTCAGCCACGGCTTTCATCCACAGCACACGGAGCGGCTGGCGGCTTACTGGGCGCAGGCCTGGGGCGGCCCGGCGCTGTATTCGCGGGACTGCGGCAGCCACGCGTCGGTGGTGCGCAGCCACAGCGGCAACGGCCCGCACGAGGAGATGGACCGCCGTGCCATCGCCTGCTTCGACGAAGCGCTGCAAGACATCGGCGTGACTGACGCCGAACTGCGCCGCGTGCTGCACGACTACTTCGCCTGGGCGACGACCGTGGCCATGGCGGGCTACCCGGACCGAGGGCAGGCGGTGCCCGATGACCTGGGGTTTCCGCGCTGGTCATGGGCGGGGTTGGTGGCGCCTTAGGGGCCACATTGACCAAGTCCCTCGCGCGCAGCGCATCCCGCTGCATCGCGGGGACTTATTCAGCGTCGCACTGGCGAAGCACCGGCCGCTAAAGTCCCGGCTCCCTTCCGGCTCTGACCTTCCGCGTGACGGCCTGAAGCGCAAGCCGGCCCGGCCGGCCCTACCATGCGCGGCACCGCCCGCTCCCGGGCCGACCTGCAGCGCCGCATGGACTTCAAGCACTTCGTCACTTCTCCCCGCCTCGAGCACAACGCCTTCCTGGCGCTGCTGATCGCGGTCTGCCTGGCCTTCGCGTGGATCCTGTTGCCCTTCAGCGCCGCAGTGTTCTGGGGGGCGGTGATCGCCATCGTCTTCATGCCCATCCATGTCGCGCTGCTGCGCCGATGGAAGCAGCGGCGCACGCTGGCGGCGCTGGCAACGCTGCTGCTGGTCGTGCTGATGGTCGTGCTGCCGCTGACGCTGTTGACCGGCATGCTGGTCAAGGAGGGTGCTGCGCTGTACCAGCGCGTGCAGTCGGGCGAGACCAACTTCGTCCTCTACTTCGAGAAGGTCGTCGCGGTGCTGCCGGGCTGGTTGCATGACCTGCTGGAGCATTTCGGGCTGACGGATGTCAACGAGTTGCAGACCCGCATCAGCGATGCCATCGGCCGCGGCAGCCAGGCGATTGCGACCTACGTCTACAGCATGGGCCAGAACGCGCTGGACTTCGTTGTCGGCTTCTTCGTCATGCTCTACCTGGCGTTCTTCCTGCTGCGCGACGGCGTCTCCCTGAGCCGGCGCATCCGCAATGYCGTGCCGCTGGCGCCCGAGCACCGGCGGCAGCTGGCGACCAAGTTCATCACCGTGATCCGCGCCACCGTCAAGGGCAACATCCTGGTCGCCGCGGTGCAGGGCGCGCTGGGCGGGCTGGCGTTCTGGTTCTTCGGCATCAAGGGCGCGCTGCTGTGGGCGGTGCTGATGGGTTTCCTGTCGCTGCTGCCGGCCATCGGCGCGGCGCTGATCTGGTTGCCGGTGGCGCTCTACTTCCTGGTCACCGGCGCCATCTGGCAGGGTTTGACGCTGATCGCCTACGGCGTGGTCGTGATCGGCCTCGTGGACAACGTGCTGCGCCCCATCCTCGTCGGCAAGGACATCCAGATGCCCGACTACCTGGTGCTGATCTCCACCATCGGCGGCATGGCCGTCTTCGGCATCAGCGGCTTCGTCATCGGCCCGGTGATCGCGGCGATGTTCATGGCGGTGTGGGACCTGTTCGCCACCGCGCGAGACGAGGATGAGGCGGCATCCGAAGGTTGAGGTCAGTCATGGCGCTTCGCGGTCTTGTCATTGCAGCGGCCTGTCTGGCAGCGCTTGTCTTCGCCTGGCAGAAGCGCGAGCCTTTGCAGGCCTGGGTCGGATCGATGCAAACGGCGGCCGCACCGGCCGCGGGCCCCTTGCGCAAATGCGTCAACGGCCAGCAGGTGTCCTATACGAACACCCAGTGCCCGCCCGGCCACAAGGAACAGGCCGTGACTGCGGCGCCGGTCAACGTGCTGCCCGCCACGCCAGTGCCCAAGGCGGTGCCGGCCAGCAGCGCGCCCTTGCTCCACCAGGCACTGGACGTGAAGCAGGAAGCGACGCTCAAGGACAAGATGATGGAGCGGGCGATTGACGGCGCGACACGTTGATGACGGCGTCGCGCTGACCAGAAGCACTCGATATGCATCGGCAACTCTTCCTGAAGCTGCTCGCCAAAGAGTTCTATCCAGTTCTTCGTGATGAAGGATTCAAGGGCTCAGGGTCGACGCTCAGGCGCATGGATGGGCATTTGATTCATGTCTTCAATGTGCAAGGCAGCAAATCGGGAGAGCAGTGCTATCTCAACCTCGGCGCGCATCTGTCCTTCCTGCCAGCGGAAGGCGGACTGACTGTCGAGCCAGAGTCGTTGGAGGAATCGCATTGTGTGTTTCGATGTCGCATCCATCCGCCGTCGGCAGCGGCTGCTTCAGGCTGGACGTACGGCAACTCGGTCGACGAAGCGGCGCGCTCCATCGAGCAGGTGGCGCGTGAATGGGCGGTGCAGGGGCAAGCGTTCTTTGACCGCTATGCCAGCTATCCAGGCAGCTTCGTGCGCTTGTTGAAAAGCGTCGAGCCGTCCCGCGTTCATGCCAGAGAGGCGCTTCATCTCGCACGCATTGCGACGCATCTTGGTCAGCAGGAGGAAGCCGTTTCCTTTGCGCGGGCAGGCCTCGCATCGGCAAGCGAGCGTGCAACTTTGCTTCGACAAGATCTGATCGAGATTTTGACGGGGCATGGCGGATTGACTTAGCGGCGAATGGCCCGCGTTGCGTCCGACGCCGGCTAAAGTTCCAACATGACTAGACAAGCTAACCCCCCACGCCTCGCCGGCCACAAGCTGGTCGAGGCGCTGATTGCCCAGGGCGTCGACACCGCATTCGGCGTGCCTGGCGAATCCTTTCTTGCCGTCCTCGACGGCTTCCACGAGTACGCGGACAAGATCCGCTTCATCGCCTGTCGCCAGGAAGGCGGCGCCGCCTTCATGGCCGAGGCGCAAGGCAAGCTGACCGGCCGGCCGGGCATCTGCTTCGTGACGCGCGGCCCGGGTGCTACGAACGCCAGTATCGGCCTGCACACGGCCTTCCAGGACAGCACGCCGATGATCCTCTTCATCGGCCAGGTCGCCAGCGACCAGCGTGACCGCGAGGCCTTCCAGGAAGTTGACTACCGCCAGATGTTCGGCCCCGGCACGCTGGGCATGGCGAAGTGGGTGGGCGAGGTGCATGACGCCGAGCGCCTACCGGAGTACGTCGCCCGCGCCTTCCACACCGCGATGCAGGGCCGGCCCGGCCCGGTCGTGCTGGTGCTGCCCGAGGACATGCTGACGAAGGCCATCACGGCGCCTGTTGTCGCGCCCGCGCGCCCGGCAGAAGCCGCACCCCCGCCGGCCGCGCTGGCCGAGCTGCGCGAGCGGCTGGCGGCGGCGAAGAAGCCGCTGGTCATCGCTGGCGGTGGCGGCTGGACGCCCGAGGCCACGACGGCGCTGCAGGCCTTTGCCGAAGCCTGGCAGCTGCCCGTCGGCTGCGCCTTCCGCTTCCAGGACCTGTTCGACAACGCCCACCCCAACTACGCCGGCGACGTCGGCATCGGCATCAATCCGAAGCTGGCCGCCCGGGTCAAGGACGCCGACCTCATCCTCGCCATCGGCCCACGCCTGGGCGAGATGACGACCGGCGGCTACACCTTGCTGCAGGCGCCGCGCCCCGCTCAAGCGCTCATCCACATCCACGCCGGGGCCGAGGAACTGGGCCGGGTCTACACGGCCGAGCTGCTGATCAACGCGAGCATGAGTCAGGCCGCGCCGGCCCTGGCCGCACTGGCACCGCCCGCCGACATCGCCTGGCGCGACTGGACCACCGCCGCCCACGCCGACTACGAGGCCAACCTCCAGCCCACGCCGGTCGCGCCGCTGGACATGGCCGAGGTCATCCACCTCATCGACGCCAAGCTGCCCGAAGGCACCATCTTCACCAACGGCGCCGGCAACTACAGCGGCTGGCTGCACCGCTTCCACCGCTACACGGCGCTGCATCGCTTCGGCAAGACGCAGCTGGCGCCTACCTCCGGCGCGATGGGTTATGGCGTGCCGGCGGCCGTCGCGGCGGCGCTGTTGCAGGACCGCTGGGTCGTCAACATCGCTGGCGATGGCGACTTCCTGATGACCGGCCAGGAGTTGGCCACGGCCACCGGCTATGGCGCGAAGAAGCTGCTCGTCGTCGTCGTCGACAACGGCACCTACGGCACCATCCGCATGCACCAGGAGCGCGAATACCCGGGCCGCGTGTCGGGTAGCGACCTCTTCAACCCCGATTTCGCCCAGCTCGCCGAGGCTTACGGCTTTGCTGCGTTCAAAGCCGAGAGCACCGAGCAGGTCGGCCCCGCGCTGGACGCGGCAATCGCTGCGGGCAAACCCGCACTGATCCACCTGCGCCTGTCCAGCGACGTCTCCACCTCCCGCTCAACGCTGACCGCCATCCGCGAATCAGCCCAGAAGAATCACCATGCTTGAACTCCAACTCCGCGGCGACTACATCGAGCTCGACAAGCTGCTCAAGGCCACGGGCCTGGTCGAGAGTGGCGGCCGTGCGCGGGTGCTGATCGCGGCCGGTGAGGTCAAGGTGGACGGCCAGGTCGAGCTGCGCAAGACGGCCAAGATGCGTGCCGGCCAGGTCGTGTTTTTCGACGGTCAAGAGATCCGCGTGCTGGCCGCGGCTGATTGACAACGCTGCCCAAGGGTTGCCCCGGCCCCTTAGATCAATGCTTTCAGGGATAGCCCGGCGTTGACCTAGGGATACGAAAACGAAACACTGTTCCAACTGTTTTGCTGAACCGAGTTCATTTCTGGAAGCCGCCGGGCTTCCGGGGTCTCGACAGCCAATGCAGTGCGGTGCGCCTGCTGTGCCCGCTCCCCTGATTGACGCCTTCGCGAGCCGGTGCCGCGCGGGCGACAAGCCCCCCTCGGCCTGCTGCCGATTCCCCGCTTCCTGACCGCTGTGCGCTTGCGCGCCTGACCCCTGACGGGCCGGGTGCCGGGTGGGCCTGTGCCTGCCTGTCGCGCCACGCGGCCGGGCGCGGTCATGCACAACGATTTGCGCGCCGCACGAGCGCGCTCAGGAGACGTACCCATGATTTCAAGCATGCCCAAGCGGGGCCTGCTGGCTTCGTCCATCTCGCTCGGCCTGTTGGCCTGCGGCGGCGGCCAGGAGACCCCGGCGACCTTCGCGTCCCCCCAGTCCAGCGCACAGCCGTCGGCTGGCCGCCTGGACACCACCACGGCCACGACGGAAGCCGCCACCGCCAAGGCGCTGGCCGTGCGCGACCCGCGCCCGGTGACGCCGCCGCCCGCGCCAGTCATCGACGCCAAGAGCCTGACCGATACGACCGCGCCGCTGCTGTTTGACATCGGCACCCGCACCTACGCCGCGCCGGCCACGATCAGCGGCCTGCACAACCCGAGCAACTTCCGCGCAGCGCCGCGACTGCCGGCCTGGCAGTTCGCCACCGTCGACCCGACCAACGGCGTGCTGGGCTTCGAGCGCGAGACCGCGCCCGACATCGGCTGGCACGGCCAGTCGCGCAAGGGCAAGGTGCTGGTCACCGGCGGCTCGTCGGCCGCCGCCAACCGCGTCTACACGGTCTTCAACAAGGAGCAGCTGCTGGCCGCTCTGCGCGAGGCCAAGAACGAGCCCAAGATCATCCGCATCGTCGGTCACATCGACTTCCGCTGGCGCGATGGCAACACCGTGTTCGAGGAGTACACGGGCTTCCTGGACCAGAAGAACGGCGGCAGCTTCTCCATCCCGTCCAACACGACGCTGGTGGGCATCAACGACAGCAACGGCCGCCCGGCGCGCATCACCGGCACGCAGATCCTGATCGGCATCGAGGCTGCCACGACCGCCGCCGGTTCGGAGGCCGACTTCAAGGCCTGGGTCGCCGCCGGCAAGGACCCGGAACTGTTCCCGACCTGGACGCGCAACATCATCCTGCGCAACCTCGCGCTGGACACGCCCTGGGACGTGAACCCCGAGGACAGCGGCAATGCCTACATGGACGGCATCGCCATCACGCGCGCCCAGCAGATCTGGGTCGACCACGTGACCATCAGCGACGGCGACACGCCCGACTCGCTGGCCAGCGACACGCGCCATGACGGCGCCCTCGACATCATCCGCGGCAGCGACTACGTGACGGTGTCCAACAGCATCTTCACCAAGCACCACAAGACGACGCTGGTGGGCAATGGCGACTCCGGCCGCGCCTGGAGCGACGCCGGCCGCCTGCACGTGACCATGACCGGCAACTGGTGGGACCACCCCTACAGCCGCCTGCCGCTGGTGCGCTTCGGCCTGCTGCACATGTACAACAACCTCATCAGCGGCAGCACGACGACCAACGACGTCGACCTGAAGTTCGCCTCCGGCCTGGACGCGCGCTACCAGTCCGACGTCATCAATGAGAACAATTTCTACGAGTTCACCGGCCTCAAGCCCAAGGAGGTCTGCGGCAAGCTGGCCGGTGGCAACGACGCGATCTCGATGCGCAGCAGCGGCCATCGCTTCATCAGCGACAAGGACGACCTGGGCAAGCCGATGACGGGCGTCATCGACATCGAGCTGCAGGGTTGCGAGGGCGTGCCGGTCGCGCAGAACTGGGTGCCGCCCTATGCCTACACGCTGCGCACGGCGGATGCCACGCGCGGCGCCGTGCAGGCCTCGGCCGGTGCCGGCCGCGTCGGCCTGTTTGCCGTGAGCGGCCCGCTGCCGGCGCCGTTGCCCAGTGCACCTGCACCCAGCCCGGCGCCGACACCGGCACCGACTCCTACGCCCGCGCCCAGCCCGACTCCCACACCCCCTCCGCCCAGCCCCGCCCCGGGTCCGAATCCGGCCCCGGTGATTCCGGGCACGGCCTGCACGCCGACGCTGCCTTGCGCTGCAAACGGCGGCAACGAGCTGGTGTTGAGCCCTGCGGTGACCGTGGCGGCTCCGGCGGCCACTTATGTGCAGGCTACCGGCACCTACACGCTGTCGGGTGCCGGCGTCATCAACACCGGGGCCCCCTACGCCTTCAACTTCAAGTACAGGGCGCTGACCGGCGACTTCACGTTCACGGCCCGCATCGTCAGCCAGGGCGGCAATGCCGACTCGGGACGTGCCGGCATCGTCGCGATCGAAGGGTTGAGTGGCACCCCGGCCTATGCCTGGACCGCGCGCTACTCGACGAACGCCGGCGCGAACATGGGCGCGATCAAGGCGGCGATCAACGGCAACAACAAGTCCAGCATCGACGGCTTCGGTACTTCGAGCGTGCCGGTCTGGGTGCGCGTGCGACGGGTGGGCACTTCGGTCTATCAGGCGGCGTCGACTGACGGCCTCACATGGTCCGAGAAGACGCCCGCCAACCTGATCACCAGCGTCCCGACGCTCTACGTCGGCCTTGCCCTGTCGTCGGGCAGCAATAGCGCGGTGGTCACAGCCGACTTTGACAACGTCACCGTCGTCGGCGGCCAGTAAACAAGGAGAAAACCATGAAGTACAACTACCGTCCCCTGGCCGCGCTGATGTTCGGCCTGATCGCCGGCCAAGCCCAGGCCGCAGCCACCCACGAGGTCGGCTACGCCACGCTGAGTGGCCCGGCCATCACCTTCACCGCGCTGACGGCGGGCCCTTTCGACGCCGTCTACATCGACGGCCTGCTGAGCAGCGGCGGCGTGCAGTTTGGCGAGCGCTTTGCCGGCCAGGAACTGGCCGTGGCCAAGGCGCCTCGGCCGGGCGAAGTGGCCCAGGACTGGTTCGACGACCTGAGCTTCGGCACGCCCACGGCGGGCCTCACGCTGCTGGCTGGCGCTGCCGGTGCCAACCTCGGTGCCTATCAGTACAACGACGCCGACGGCGCGGCCTTGTTCGGCGTCGGCCCGCTGGTGGGAGACGCCGATGGCTTCGGCGCCATCTCGGCCCGCTTCGCCTCGCCGGTGTCCGCACTCGGCTTCCAGCTGCGCGACGTCGACGGCGGCGCGGTCACGCTCAGCCTCTACCGCACCGACGGCAGCCTCATCGAGGCCGTCGACCTGAGCGGACGCAGCGATGGTCGCTTCGCCTTCGCCCGCGACGGCGGCGCGATGGACATCGCCGGCTTCACGCTGACCAACCGCGACAGCTACTACGGCGTGTCGCTCGACAACCTGGTGCTCGCCACCGCGCCCGTGCCCGAGCCCGCCTCAGCCCTGCTGATGCTGCCCGGCCTGCTGGCCCTGGGCGTCGTCGCGCGCCGCCGCCGTGCCCGCTGATCCCATCACAACCCAACGGAGACAAACCATGAAGCGCATCCTGACCCTTTCCGCCCTGGCCGCAGCCACCTTCGCCGCCCAGGCCACCTCGCTGACCAACACCGACTTCGCCTTCACCGGCGTGAACGGCAACACCACCGTCGGCGGCTGGTCCTTCGTCAGCTTCGTCGACATCGCCGCAGGCACGACGATCTACTTCACCGACACCAATGTGCTGGCGACGCCGACGTCCAACGGCGTGTTCTCGACGACGGCCGAGACCTTCTGGTCCTGGACGGCCAGCACCGCCGTGACGGCCGGCACCTCTGTCGCGCTGCTGGGCACGGGCACCAACGGCCAGTACGCGGCCAAGTCCGGCGCGGCCGGCGGCACCGCCAATGGCACGGTCACCAACCTGAACGGCGGCGCGTCCAACATCTCCAGCGGCGGCGACATCCTCTACGCCTTCCAGGCCGCGTCGTACACCACCAACTACCAGCCCGCCGCCATCAAGTTCCTCGGTGCCATCTCCAACCGCGGCACCTACGCCAACTCCGACAACCCGACGGCCGCCACCGGCCTGTCGGGCATCCAGCTGCGTGAGTACAAGGAGGGCGCGAACGCCACGCGCTACACGCAGTTCACGGCCCAGGTGACGACCAGCGACACGCCCTACGCGTCCGTCGCCCAGCTGAAGGCAGCGCTGGCCGTGGGCACGAACTGGACGACGGTGCAGGCCTCGAACACGACGCCCATCGTGTCCGACGTGCTGGCCGTAACGGCCGTGCCGGAGCCTGAAAGCTACGCGTTGATGCTGGCCGGCCTGGCAGTCGTGGCTGGTATCGCAAGTCGCCGCATGCGCGTCTGATGCGGCAGAGAGTCGACTCGCCACACTGACGCATCCAGCTCAGTGACGGCGGGTCGACCGCGCAATGGTCAGCGGTAGCGCGCCAGGATGCGCTCCACGCTGCCGTCACGCACCATGTCACTGACCGCCTGGTCCAGCCGCTCCAGCGGCAGCGGGTGCGCCAGCGTGAACACGCAGTGCGTGCGGTAGCGGATGGTCGCGAAGGCGGCCTTCAAACCGTCTTGCGGCCGCAGCTTGTTGTGGAACTCCAGCGTGATCTGCTCGGTCAGCGCGTAGTTGGTGCGGTTGGCGGCCAGCTTGCGCAGGTTGATCAACATGGTGGGCGCGTCGTCGCGCACGAACTTCTTGCCCAGCGCCTTCTCGAACTGAGGGTAGCGGTAGGCGTGCACCGTGCCCAGCGGCTGCCCGGCCAGGTCCTGCAGGCTGGTCACCGGCGGCGCCTGCGGCCGGGCGGCCACCACGCCCTGGTGCTCCAGCACCGGCGGGCTCCAGTGGAAGCGGCCGTCTATCCAGTCCCGGGCCACATAGCAGACACCGTCCGCCTCACCGGCGGCCAGCACCTGCGCCACCCGACGGGGCGGCACGGAGATGTACTCGGCGCGCCGGCCCAGCCGTTCGGCGATGGCGTCGCTGAGGTCCTTGACGATGCCGGTGGTCAGCTTGTCCTTCTCGAACCCGCCGAACGGCATCGCATGGTTGAGCGGCGCGATGAAGCGCAGCGGCGGCTCTGCCGACCACGCCTGCCAGGGCAGGGCGCAGGCCAGTAGCAGCGCCGCGACTTTCATGGTCAGAGCAGGTCGAGCAAGCGCTCCAGCCCACCCGCGTTGATCGCCACGCGCGCCTGCTCGCGCACCTTGGGCTTGGCGCGGTAGGCCACCGACAGGCCGGCCGCGCCCATCATGGGCAGGTCGTTGGCGCCGTCGCCGACGGCAATCGCCTGATCGGGGCGGCAGCCGATGGCTTCGCAGCAGCTCAGCAGCATCAGCCGCTTCTGCTCGCCGTCGCAGATGTCGCCCCAGTCCTGCATGACGACGCGGCCGGTGAGGGCGCCGCCCTCGATCTCCAGCTCGTTGCTGCGCACGAAGTCCATGCCCAGCTCAGCCGCCACGTAGCGTGTGAAGAAGGTGAAGCCGCCTGACACGAGCACGAGCTTGAGGCCCGCCGCCTTCAACGCCGCACACAGCTCGCGCGCGCCGGGGTTGAAGGTCAGGCGCTCGGCCAGCACGCGGTCCAGCACGCTGGCGGGCACGCCCGCGAGGATGGCGAGACGCCGGCGCAGGCTGTCCCTGAAGTCCGTGATCTCGCCGCGCATGGCCGCCTCGGTGATGGCCGCCACCTCGTCGCCTTTGCCGGCCAGTGCGGCGATCTCGTCGATGCACTCGATGCTGATCAGCGTCGAGTCCATGTCGAAGGCGGCGAGCTTGAAGTGGGAGAGCGGCGGCAGGGCCGGGCCGTCGCGCAGGACGAGGCCTTCAGGGGCGGAGGTGGTCACGGGGTCGGGAGATCAGGGCCAGCGAAGGCCCGGATTATCCCGGGTGCGTTCAACGGCGACGCCGTGTCATCAGCAGCGCGAGGCCGCCCAGCAGCAATGCGGCGCTGGCTGGCTCGGGTACGGGCGCGGTCTGCAGGTTGAGCTGGAAGAAGGACTGGCTGCCCAGCGGCAGGTTGCGCACGTCCAGCGTCAGGCCGTGCGCCGTGAAACTGAGGCGGGAGCTGTCGAGGCCGGCGATATCGGTGCTGAGCTGCACGCCGGTGATGACCGTGCCGCTGCCGAACAGCGAGCTGAACGCGAAGCGGTTGACGGGCACGTCGCTGAAGCTGGCGGTGTTGCCGTTCAGGCCGACGTAGTCGTAGCGGATGCTGCTGTCGCCGAAGTCCAGAGTCTGCGTGGGCACCGACAGGATCTGGCAGACGTTGGCGCTGCCCGGGCAGCTCAGCTCGGTGCCGGCCGCGACGACGACGCTGTCCTGCGTCTGGAAGACTTGCGTGCCGCTGTCGTAGGTGTAGTCCAGCACCACGGTCGTGCCGGTGAGGCCGGCGGCGCTGGCCAGGGCGGGCAGCAGGGCAGCGGCAGCAAGGGCAAGCTTCTTCATCGCGGTTCTCCGGGCGGCACAGGGAAGGGGCGCAGTCTAGGCACGGCGCCCGCCGCGCGCAGCCCCTAGCTCGTCTTGAGCGGTTGCCCCAGCAGCCTCAGCACCTCCCGCACCGCCTGCGCCCGGTCCTGCGGGCTGCTGAGCTGCTTTTCCACGCGCAGCTTCTCGTTGCCCACCAGCTTGATGTTGCGATTCTTCTGCACCAGCTCGATGACGCGCATCGGGTCGATGGGCGGGTTGGGACGGAAGTTGATGTTGATCAGCGTCGGCGCCGCGTCGATCTTGCTGACGCCGTAGGGCTTGGCCAGCACGCGCAGGCGGTGGGTGTCGAACAGCGTCTGGCCCTGTGTGGGCAGCTTGCCGAAGCGGTCGGTGATCTCTTCGAGCATGGAGTCGATCTGCTCGTTCTTCTCGGCCGTGGCCAGGCGCTTGTAGAGGCTCAGGCGCACCTGCACGTCGCCGCAATAGGCGTCGGGCAGCAGCGCGGGGGCGTGCAGGTTGATCTCGGTGGTGGCCGCGAACGGCGACAACAGGTCGGGCTCCTTGCCGGCCTTCAGCGAGCGCACGGCCTCGTTGAGCATGTCGTTGTAGAGCTGGAAGCCCACCTCCATCATGTTGCCGCTCTGGTTGTCGCCCAGCACCTCGCCGGCGCCGCGGATCTCCAGGTCGTGCATCGCCAGGTAGAAGCCCGAGCCGAGTTCCTCCATGGCCTGGATGGCATCCAGCCGCTGCATGGCCTGCTTGGTGAGGCCTTGGAGGTCCGGCACCATCAGGTAGGCATAGGCCTGGTGGTGAGACCGGCCGACGCGGCCGCGCAGCTGGTGCAGCTGGGCCAGGCCGAACTTGTCGGCGCGGGCAATGATGATGGTGTTGGCGGCCGGCACGTCGATGCCGGTCTCGATGATGGTGGAGCACAGCAGCAGGTTGTGCTTGCCGGCAACGAACTCGCGCATGACGCGCTCCAGCTCGCGCTCGGGCATCTGGCCGTGGGCGATGACGATGCGCGCCTCGGGCACCAGCTCTTCGAGCTTCTGGCGCCGGTTCTCGATGGTCTCGACCTCGTTGTGCAGGAAGTAGACCTGGCCGCCACGCTTCAGCTCGCGCAGCACGGCCTCGCGGATGGTGCCGCTGCTTTCGGCGCGCACGAAGGTCTTGATGGCCAGGCGGCGCTGCGGCGCGGTGGCGATGACCGACAGGTCGCGCAGGCCTTCCAGCGCCATGCCCAGCGTTCTTGGAATCGGTGTCGCGGTGAGCGTCAGTACGTCGACCTCGGCACGCATGGCCTTCATCGCCTCCTTGTGGCGCACGCCGAAGCGATGTTCCTCGTCGATGACGAGCAGGCCCAGGCGGTTGAACTTGACCTCGGGCGACAGCAGCTTGTGCGTGCCGATGACGATGTCGATGGTGCCGTCGGCCAGGCCTTCCATCGCCGCCTTGATCTCCTTGGCCGAGCGGAAGCGGCTCATCTCCGCCACCTTCACCGGCCAGGCGCCGAAGCGGTCGGCGATGTTCTGGTAATGCTGCTCGGCCAGCAGCGTCGTCGGCGCCAGGATGGCGACCTGCTTGCCGCCCATGACAGCGACGAAGGCCGCGCGCAGCGCCACCTCGGTCTTGCCGAAGCCCACGTCGCCGCAGACCAGGCGGTCCATGGGTTTTGGCGAAATCATGTCCTGGATGACCGCGTGGATGGCGGCGCGCTGGTCGGGCGTTTCCTCGAAGCCGAAGCTCGCGGCGAAGGCTTCGTAGTCATGGCCCGAGTAGCGGAAGGCATGGCCCTCGCGGGCAGCGCGGCGGGCGTAGAGGTTGAGCAGTTCGGCGGCCGTGTCGCGCACCTGCTCGGCGGCCTTGCGCTTGGCCTTTTCCCACTGGCCGGAGCCCAGGCGGTGCAGCGGCGCTTCCTCGGCGCTGACGCCGGTGTAGCGGCCGATCAGATGCAGCTGCGCGACCGGCACGTAGAGCGTCGCCTTGTCGGCGTATTCCAGGTGCAGGAACTCGCTCTTCTGCCCGTCGCCCAGGTCGATGTTGACGAGCCCCTGGTAGCGGCCAATGCCATGGTTGATGTGCACCACCGGGTCGCCCACCTTCAGCTCGGACAGGTCCTTGATCAGCGCATTGACGTCGCTGACCTGCTCCTGCTTTCTGCGGCGGCGTGTCGTTGGCGTCGTCGCGAAGAGTTCGGTCTCGGTGAAGAGCTGGACCGGCCGTTCACCGTCCACCCAGAAGAAGCCCGACGCCAGCGGCGCGGCGGTGATGGCGTATTTCTCGTCGCTGGCGAGGAACTCGGCCAGGTCCTTCACCGAGGGCGGCTCGATCTTGTGGTCGCGCAACTGCTCCAACAGGCTTTCGCGCCGGCCTTCGCTCTCGGCCAGCAGCAGCACACGGTGGGGCGTGGCCTTGAGGTGGGCTTCCAGCCGCGCCAGCGGCTCCTGCACGCCGCGCTCGACGCTGATGTCCGGCAGCGGCCGGGCAAAGTCCACCGGCTCCGTGCCGCGCACCGACAGCACCGCATGCGGCTTGGTCAGGCCGAAGAAGTCCTCGATCGTCAGGAAGAGCTCGGCCGGGGCGAGGATGGGCCGCTCGGGGTCGTGCTGCAAAAAGCGGTGGCGTTCCTTGGTGTCGACCCAGAAGCGCTGGATGGCCTCATCGACCTCGCCGTGCAGGGCCAGGCCGGCCGTGTCGCCGAGGTAGTCGAAGACGGAGGCCGTCTGCTCGAAGAAGATCGGCAGGTAGTACTCGATGCCGCCCGAGGCGACGCCTTCGCCGATGTCGCGGTAGATGCGCGCCTTGGTCGGGTCGCCGTCCATCTTCTCGCGCCAGCGCTCGCGGAACTTCTTGCGCGCCGCGTCGTCCATCGGGAACTCGCGGCCGGGCAACAGGCGCACGCTGGGGACCGGGTAGAGGCTGCGCTGGCTGTCGGGGTCGAAGGTGCGGATGGAGTCCACCTCGTCGCCGAACAGGTCGACGCGGTAGGGCACGGCCGAGCCCATGGGGAAGAGGTCGATGAGGCCGCCGCGCACGGCGTACTCGCCCGGCTGCACGACCTGGCTGACGTTGGTGTAGCCGGCCAGCGTCAGCTGCGAGCGCAGCGAGGCTTCGTCCAGCCGCTGCTTCTGCTTGAAGTTGAAGGTCGTGCCGGCCAGGAAGCTGGGCGGGGCCAGGCGCGTCAGCGCGGTGGACGCCGGCATCAGCACGACGTCGATGCTCTTGGTCTTGCGCGACTGCAGCAGCTCCCACAGCGTGGCCAGCCGCTCGGAGATCAGGTCCTGGTGSGGSSWGAAGSTGTCGTAGGGCAGSGTCTCCCAGTCSGGGAACACGGCCACCTTGAGCTCAGGCGCGAACAMCKYCAGCTCGTCCTCSAGSCGCTGCGTGTCGSCCGGCTCGGCGGTGAAGATGGCGGCCATGCGGCCGGCATCGCGCTGCTGCTGCACGAAACGCGCGAGCAGCAGGGCGTCGGCCGAGCCGACGGGGCGGGGGTGGGTGAACTTCTTGCCGGGCTGAATGGCCGGCAGCGAGGGCAACGTCATGGGGGCCTACAAACGACAGCAGCCCCGAAGCGGGGCTTGGCGAGATTTTAGGGACCCCTGCCTTTTGGACGGGTGACAGGGGCATGGCAGCATGACAACACTTCCCACCGGAGATTCCATGCGCCGCCGCCACGCCATCAGCCTGCTTGCGACCTCACTGTCCCTTGCCTTTTCGACACTACCCGCCTTCGGCGCCCCCACCGAGAGCGAACGCTTCCACGAGTGGCTGGCCGCCCAGTGGGAGCTGACGCTGCAGCGCCAGCCCGTGCTGGCCACGTCCCTGGGTGACCCGCGCTACAACGACCGCCTCGTCGACGAGACGACCGCCTCCTACCGTGCCGAGGCCCGGCGCGAGCTGCGCCAGCGGCTGAAAGGCCTTGCCGGCTTCAACAAGGCCAAGCTGGATGCCAAGGACCGCGTCTCCTACAGCATCCTCAAGCTCGACCTGGAGCAGGATCTTGCGGCTGAGCGCTTCCCGGAGTGGATGCAGCCCATCAGCCAGATTGGCGGCCTGCCCAACTTCCTGGCGCAGATGGGCACCGGCCAGTCCATCCAGCCGTTCAAGACGACCAAGGACTTCGACGACTGGCTCAAGCGCCTGGCCCTGGCCGTGCCCACCTTCGACGGCGCCATCGCCAACATGCGCCAGGGCCTGAAGGCGGGCGTGACCCAACCCCGCGCCGTCATGGAGAAGGTGCTGCCGCAGCTGACGGCGCTGGCCGTGGCCGACCCCGAGAAGAGCCTGTTCTGGGGCCCGATCAACAGCTTCCCCGACACCGTGCCGGCCGCCGACCGCGAGCGCATCACGGCCGCAATGCGCCAACTGCTGTCCACCCAGGTGCTGCCCGCCTACGCCCGGCTGCTGGCCTTCGTGCGCGACGAGTACGCACCCAAGGCACGCGCCAGCACGGCCTGGTCGGCCCTGCCCAACGGCAAGGCCTGGTATGCCTACCGCGTGCGCCAGTCGACGACGCTGGCGCTGTCGCCCGACGAGATCCATGCCATCGGCCTGAAGGAAGTGGCCCGCATCCTCGGCGAGATGGACGGCGTACGCCGCCAGGTCGGCTTCCAGGGCGACCTGAAGGCCTTTTTCAAGCACCTCAACGACGACCCGAAGTACTACTTCAGCAAGCCCGAAGACCTGCTGGCCGGCTACCGCGACCTTCAGAAGAAGATCAACGGCCTGACACCCAAGCTCTTCGACATCGCGCCCAAGGCCGACTACGAAGTCCGCGAGGTCGAGGCCTTCCGCGCCGAGAGCGCCGCCGGCGCCTCCTACCAGGAGCCCGCAGCCGACGGCTCGCGCCCCGGCGTCTTTTACGTCAACACCTTCAACCTGAAGGCCCAGCCCGCGTTCGGCATGGAGACGTTGTCCCTGCACGAGGCCTCGCCCGGCCACCATTTCCAGATCGCCATCGCGCAGGAAGACCAGGCGCTGCCGGCCTTCCGCCGCTTCGGCAGCCACTACACGGCCTATGTCGAGGGCTGGGCGCTGTACGCCGAGAGCCTGGGCAAGGAGCTGGGCCTCTTCACCGACCCCTACCAGTGGTATGGCCGCCTCTCGGACGAGCAGTTGCGTGCCATGCGCCTGGTGGTAGACACCGGCCTGCACCACAAGGGTTGGAGCCGTGAACGCGCGATCCAGTACATGCTGGACAACTCGTCCATGGCCGAGAGCGACGTGGTGTCGGAGGTGGAGCGCTACATCGTCTGGCCCGGCCAGGCGCTGGGCTACAAGATCGGCCAGCTGGAGATCACCCGGCTGCGCGCCGAGGCTGAAAAGGCACTGGGCGCCAAGTTCGACATCAAGGGCTTCCACCGCGTCTTGCTGACGGCGGGGCAGGTGCCGCTGCCGGTGCTGCGCGAGCTGGTGCTGGAGTGGACAAAGGCTCAGTCCGCCCGCTGATCTGCAGTTCAGCCCCCCGGGGCTGCATTGCGTCGCACCGGCGGCGCGGGCGGGGTGGGGTGGCGGCTAGTCTGCGGCCCGACGCCAACCATGAGGAGCCGAGATGACCCGCCGCACCCACGCCCTGCTGACTTTGCTGATGACCGCCGCCGCCGCGAGCACCGCGACCGCGCAGTCCGACAAGGGCTTCAGTCTCGAAGCACATGCGCGGACGCGCGTGCAGGACGTCGGCCTGCCGGCCTACCCGGGCGCGACGCTGGCCGTGGAGCGGGGCGCCAACGGCGAGGAAGACCAATCGGGCGGCAGCTTCGGTGCCTGGATGGGCAGCATCGGCATGCGTGTCGACGCGCTCAAGTTCAAGAGCAGCGACAAGCCCGAGCAAGTCGCCGCCTTCTACGCCAGGGCCATGGCCCGCCAGGGCGAGGTGCTGGACTGCCGGCTGCCGTCGTCTCGCATCAAGCAGGTCAAGGATGAACCCGAGCGGCTGAGCTGCGATGAGAAGGCCATCCAGCCCGGCCACTTCGAGTACCGCGTGGGCCAACCCAGGCACATGCGCATCGTCCACGTGCACCCGGAGGGCGACGGCACACGCTTCGAGATGGTCCGCTTGCAGCTCGGTCGGTGAACACCTAGGCCCGCCGGCCGTGCGCCCAGCGGTACAGCAGCGGCAGCACCAGCAGTGTCAGCGCGGTGGACGACAGGATGCCGCCGATGACCACGGTGGCCAGCGGCCGCTGCACCTCGGCGCCGGTGCCGGTGGCCAGGGCCATGGGCACGAAGCCCAGCGACGCGACCAGGGCGGTCATCAGCACCGGCCGCAGCCGGGCCAGCGCGCCCTCGCGAACGGCCTGATCGAGCGCCAGGCCGTCGTCGCGCAGCCCGCGGATGAAGCTCAGCATCACCAGCCCGTTCAGCACCGCCACGCCCGACAGCGCGATGAAGCCCACGCCGGCCGAGATGGACAGCGGGATGTCGCGCAGCCACAGCGCCGCGATGCCGCCCGTCAGCGCAAAGGGCACGCCGGTGAACACCAGCAGGCCGTCGCGCACATTGCCGAACATCGCGAACAGCAGCGCGAAGACCAAGCCGAGCGCCACCGGCACGACGACCTTGAGCCGCGCCGTGGCCGATTGCAGCTGCTCGAAGCTGCCGCCCCAGCTTGTCCAGTAGCCGCTCGGGATCTTCACCTTGGCTTGCAGGCTGGCCTGCGCCTCGGTCACGAAGGAGCCGATATCTCGGCCACGCACATTGGCCGTGACGACGACACGGCGCTTGCCGTTCTCGCGGCTGACCTGGTTAGGCCCCGGCGCCTCGTCGAAACTGGCCACCTCGCCGAGCTGCACATGCGCACCGTTCGGCAACTTGAGCGGTAGGCGCTTCAGCGCGTCGACGTCGCTGCGCACGTTGTCCGGCAGCCGCACCTGGATGTCAAAGCGCCGGTCGCCCTGGAACAGCACGCCGGCCTCCTGGCCGCCGATGGCCGCTGCCGCCGTCTGCTGCACGTCGGCCACGGTCAGGCCCAGGCGCGCGAGTTTGGCGCGGTCGATCTGCAGCGTCAGCATGGGCAGGCCGGTGGTCTGCTCGACCTTCACATCGGCCGCGCCCGGCACGCCCTGCAGCAGCTTCGCAATCTCCTCGGCCGTACCCTCCATGACGACCATGTCGTCGCCGAACACCTTCACCGCCACGTCGCTGCGCACGCCCGAGATCAGCTCGTTGAAGCGCATCTGTATGGGCTGCGTGAACTCGTAGTTGTTGCCGGGCAGGCGGGCGGCCAGCTTCTGCAGGTCTTCGACCAGGGCCGCCGTGCTACGCCTGGGGTCGGGCCACTCACTGCGCGGCTTCAGCATGACGAAGGTGTCGGCCACGCTGGGGGGCATCGGATCGCTGGCGATCTCGGCCGTGCCGAGCTTGGAGAACACGCGCGCCACCTCGGGCGCCTGCAGCAGCGTGCGCTCCAGCTCGCGCTGCATCTCCACGGCCTGGGTCAGGCTGGTGCCGGGGATGCGCAGCGCATGCACGGCAAGGTCGCCTTCGTCCAGGCTGGGGATGAACTCGCTGCCCATGCGCGTGGCCAGCAGCGCGCTCAAGGCCACGGCCACGCCGGCAATCGTCAGCACCAGCGGCGGGTGGGCCAGCGTCCAGCCCAGCAGCGGCGCATAGCCGCGCCGGGCCCAGGCCATCAGGCGGTTGTCCTTCTCGCCCACCTTGTCGCCTATCCACAGCGCCACGGCGGCGGGGATGAAGCTCACCGACAGCAGCATCGCCCCCAGCAGCGCCGCCACGACGGTGAAGGCCATCGGGTGGAACATCTTTCCCTCCACGCCGCTGAGCGCAAAGATGGGCAGATAGACCACCATGATGATGAGCTGGCCGAACAGCAGCGGCCGGCGCGCCTCGCGGGCGGCGGCGAAGACTTCGGCGAAGCGTTCATCACGGCTCAGCGCCCGGCCCGCTGCGGCCTGGGCATGCGACAGCCGCCGCACGCAGTTCTCGACGATGACGACGGCGCCGTCGATGATGATGCCGAAGTCCAGCGCCCCCAGGCTCATCAGGTTGGCGCTGACCTTGTTGGCCACCATGCCGCTGAAGGTGAACAGCATGGCCAGCGGGATCACCGCCGCCGTGATGACGGCCGCGCGCAGATTGCCCAGGAAGGCGAACAGCACGGCGACGACGAGCAGGGCACCTTCCAGCAGATTGGTCCGCACGGTGGCGATGGCCTTGTCGATCAGCGTCGTGCGGTCGTAGACCGTCTGCGCAATGACGCCGGCCGGCAGGCTGCGGTTGATCTCCTCCAGGCGCTCGTCCACTGCGAGCGACACCTGCCGGCTGTTCTCGCCCATCAACATGAAGACCGTGCCCAGCACGACCTCGTGGCCGTTGTCGGTCGCGGCGCCGCTGCGCAATTCGTGCCCTATGCCGACGTCCGCCACATCGCGCACACGCACCGATCCACGGATGACGATGTTGGCAATGTCCTCCACACCCGCCACCTGGCCGGGCGCGCGGATCAGCACCTGCTCGCCGCGCCGTTCGATATAGCCCGCGCCGACATTGGCGTTGTTGCGCTCCAGCGCCTGCACCAGCTCAGGCAGGGTGATGCCGTGCGCCACCAGCTTGTCGGGCCACGGCGCCACCTGGTATTCCTTGGCATAGCCGCCGATGCTGTTGATCTCGGTCACCCCGGGAACCGTGCGCAGCTGCGGCTTGACGACCCAGTCCTGGATCTCGCGCAGGTCCATCGGCGTGTAGGGCGTGCCGTCGGCCTTCAGCGCGCCGGGCCTGGTCTCCACGGTCCACATATAGATCTCGCCCAGCCCCGTCGCGATGGGCCCGAGCGCGGGCGACAGGCCGGCCGGCAGGCTGGCACGTGCCTGCTGCATGCGCTCATTGACGAGCTGGCGCGCGAAGTAGATGTCGGTGCCCTCCTTGAACACGACGGTGACCTGGGATAGGCCGTAGCGCGACAGCGAACGCGTCTGCTCCAGGCGGGGCAGGCCGGCCATGGCCGTCTCGATGGCGAAGCTGACGCGCTGCTCGGCTTCCAGCGGCGAATAGCCCGGCGCCTCGGTGTTGATCTGCACCTGCACATTGGTGATGTCGGGCACGGCGTCTATGGGCAGGCGCTGGTAGCTGAACACGCCCAGCGCCGCCATGCCCGCCACGGCCAGCAGCACCAGCCAGCGCTGGGCGATGGCGAATCGGATGAGTGTTTCAAACATGGTCAGTGCTCGTGTTCCGCGCCGGCCTTGCCGATGTCGGCTTTCACCAGGAAGCTGTTCTTCGCCGCATAGCGCTCACCGGCGTCCAGCCCCTTGAGCACTTCGACGTTGCGRCCGTCGCTGCGCCCCAGCGTCAGCGGCCGGGCTTCGAACTGCTGGCCATAACGGCCGAAAACGACGGTGGCACCGCGCAGTGTCTGCACCGCCTCGGCCTCGACGGCCACGGCCACGTCGGCCGCGTTGGCGCTCAAGTCCACGGTGACCGGCAGCCCCGGCCGCCACAGGCCCTTGGGGTTGGCCAGCACCAGGCGCGCCGTCGCGCTGCGGCTCTGCTCGCCGACCAGCGCGCCCACATAGCTCAGCCGGGCCTCGCCCTGCGCCTCGAAGGCCGTCGCCTTGACCTGCGCCGCCATGCCTTCCTGCAGCTGGTTCAGGTCCTTGGCTGGCACGGTCAGCTCTACCCAGACGCTGGACAGGTCGGCGAGCTGGAAGATGGGCGCGTCCTCCTTCAGCGCCTCGCCGACGCTGATCTTCTTGTCGACGATGACGCCGGCTATCGGCGCGCGGATCTCGTGTCGTGTGAGCCCCTGCGAGTCACCGGCCGAGGCGCCCAGTGCCGCCAGCTTCTGCCGCGCGGCCTCGACGGCGATCTCGGCCTCATGCATGGCCTGGCGCGCGGCCAGGTAGTCCTGTTCAGCGGAGATCTTGTCTTCCCACAGCTTCTTCTCGCGCTCGTGCGTCGTGCGCGCCAGCGCCAGGCGCTTGGCTGCCGCCAGCAGCTCGCTGCGCTGGTCGGCCAGCGCCGGGCTTGAGATGACGGCCAGCACCTGGCCGCGTTGCACGCGGTCGCCGGCATTCACGCGCACGGCCTCGACGAGCCCGGCCAGGCGCGGCGTGACGACGACGGCGCGGTCCTGGTTCAGCTTCACCTCGCCCAGCAGCTGCAGTGTGGCGGCGATGCGCGCCGGCCCTGCCGTGGCCAGAGCYATGCCGTTGTGGCGCAACTGCTCGTCGGTGACTGTCACGCGGTCCTCGACCTGCTCGAAGCGGAACTCGTGGGCTTTGCCGCCCAGCTTGGCGGTGATGGTGGCGGCGAAGGAGTGCGGCTCCTCGACGACGCCCGCGCCCTTCAGGTAGGCCCCTTCAGCCTGGAAGCGGAAGGTCTCAGGCGCGCGGCCCAGGCGCTGCAGCGTCACGGTCGCCTCTGCCTGCGTCGGCGCCAGTGGTTTGCCGTCGCGGTAAAGGTAGATGCGGAACTCCGGCTCGACGCCGGTCTCGAAGATCGTCAGCTCCAGGACTAAGCCCTCCTCGCTGAAGAGGCGGCCACCATGCGGGCCTTTGCTCGCCGCGGCAGCCGGCTCGGCGGCGTGGGTTTTCTCGCCGGCGTGGCCGTGTTCGTCGTCGTGGGCATGGGGCTTGTCGTGGCGCAGGATGGCCACGCCCAGCAGCAGGCCCACGGCCAGCACGGCGGCGATGGCCAGGGTGTTTTTCTTGTTCATCGCTCAGTCCTCGATTTGTGTGATGCGGCCAAGCAGGCGGTCCAGCTCGGCGGCGGCGCGGTGGGTCTCGGCGCTGGCCTGCAGTTGCTGGCGGCGCAGTGCAAAAAGCGTTCGCTGGGCGTCCAGCACGTCCAGGAAGGCGAACTTGCCCAGCTGGTAGCCCTTGAGCGCCGCGTCATAGGCGGTCTGCGCCGTCGGCAGCACCTCGTCGCGCAGCAACTGCGCCTGCTCGCGGCCCAGGCGCAGGCGTGCGGCGGCCTGGGCCACGTCGGTCTGCAGCTTCAGCGTGGCGGCGGTCAGTGCCTCGCGTGCCTGGTCCTCGCGGCGCAGGGCTTCCAGCAGTCCGCCCTGGTTGCGGTCGTGGATGGGCAGCGGCAGCGAGAAGCCGACGACGGCCTGCGTGCGGCCCAGCTCGGCGTCGCGTTTGGCGCCCAGCGTCACGGTCACGTCGGGCACGCGGCGGGCGCGTTCGATGTCGAGCAGGGCTTGGCGGCGCGTGATGTCCAGCCGCGCCAGGCGCAGTGCGGGTGCGTCGGCCATCGCTTCGGCCAAGCGCTGTTCATCGGGCRGGCCGGGCAGGGCGGCGGTGTCGCCATCGGCCTGCGCCGCGGCCTGCGGGCCCTGGC